>NZ_JARVTA010000022.1:0-25653 GCF_030208915.1 Arthrobacter sp. efr-133-TYG-104 | reverse complement strand
TTTCCGATGAGGCAACGTACCCGGCTCCGCGGACCTTTTCCATGAGTCAACGCGGACCCTGTTGGCCCGGGCAATTTATTCGTAGACTGCGTTTTGGGCCAGCGCCCTCAGGACTGCCCGGTAAAAAGGGAAGGATGGATCGTCATGGTTGGATTTCGGCTCGGACTCGCCGGCGCAACCGCCGCAGTGGCCTTGACAGCGGCCGCTGGACTCATCAGCGCACCGGCCGAAGCCGCCCCGCGGGCAAAGGTGGATTTTGTCGCCATCGGTGACTCCTTCACGGCCGGGACGGGGTCAGGCGGCGAGTTCAGGCCTGCGGGCCTCCCGTGCTGGCAGAGCCCTCCAGGGTATCCGGGCGACCTCGGAGCCACCGGCCGCATTAACCTGGTTACCAACGCCGCGTGCCACGACGCTGCACTCTCGCAGTCAAGCCCTTTCTATGACGGCCTGACGCCGACGGTGACCGAACAGATCGCCAAGCTGGCCGTCAGCAGACAGCTCAGCGCTACCACCGGGATGGTCACCATCACTGCCGGGGGCACCGATGTCGGCGCCTCGAAGGTTCTCGGCGGTTGCGCGATCGATCCCCAGCACTGTGCAGGCTACGTGGACTCTGCCGTGAACGCGGCGCAGACGCTCCTCCTACCTGCGCTGGTCCAGACTTACAACGCCATTCACAGCCAGGCCCCAAACGCCAAAATCGGGGTCGTCGGCTACGTCCACTTCTTCAACCCCTCCAGCGGCATACCGACCATCCTCACGCCGGCCAATCAGCAGTTGGTCAACGCCGGTACAGACAAGCTGAACGCCGTGCTCGCCCAGGCTGCCGGGATTGCAGCAGGCGAAGGCGCCAAGACCCAGTACGTGGACGCCGCCGGTAAGTTCGCCGGCCATGAAGCAAACACCACAGATCCGTGGGTGGCATTCGACCCGACCAACCCGACTGCGGACTCCAACTTCCATCCCAACGCCGCCGGCTACATCAACGGCTACATGGCCGCCGTCCTGAGTCAGCTGAAGCCCGCACAGCTCTAGCCGACAAGATACAGAACGGTGCCGTGAAGGCTGGCGGCAAGAGCAAGGACGCTGCAGGTGTTTTCGTTGATGCCGCGTTGCCAGAGGAGTGTGGATCGCAGAAGTAGATCTCGATGCCGAATGGATTGATACGACCGCCTCGGACGTGGACTTCGCCCAGCACGCCCTGAACTCTTACACTCCTTTCCCGATACATGGCCTGTTCCCGCCGGAATTGACCGCGAGGGTTCCGCCAGTCAGCGCATAGGCAGTGGGTGTCCCGCTCCTCCCTACATGCGGCCCCCAGCAAACGCCGGTGGCCGGTTTTCGTCGGTTTAGTGGGCGGACTTGATGCCGGCCAGCAGGGCTGTCGCGTCGGGGCTGCCGAGGCCTGTGCAGGGGTCCCAGCCGGCCGAGGCCTTGTAGGTGCCGTTGTTCCCGGTGGTGATGTCGTGGAATCCTGACCGAAGGCCGTAGAGGAGCGGCTGGAGCTGGCCGAACCGGCGGTTTGTTGACTGGGCGAATAAGGCGATGAGTGCGGCCCAGAGCGGTGCCACGGCGCTGGTGCCGCCGATGACCATGTCTTTGCCGTCAACCCTGACTTTGTACCCGGTCTGCGGGTCGGCGACACCGCTGACGTCCGGGACACCGCGGCCATTTTTTCCGGGGGCGGGGGAAGTCAGGGCCTTCTGCCAGACCGGGACGGGGAAAGCGTCGCTGTAACCGCCGCCCGTGGCTGAGTGCGGGCCGTCGTTCCAGACGGTTTCAGTTCTGATTGTTCCGGCGGCCGGGTCGGCATCGAGGCGGGTGCCTCCGCAGGCCAGCGCGTGCGGGCTGGACGCCGGAAAGTCTGCGTGGTCTTTGCCGTCCGTTGCCCCGTCGGCGCTGCCGTTGTCACCGGCCGCTGCGGTGACGGTCACGCCGAGGGCGTTAGCGTCGGCGAGGGCCTGGTCGAACGCGGTCCGCGCCTGGGCGGTCCAGGCGTCCTCGTTCTGTCCCCAGCTGATGCTGATGGCAGCTGGCGCCGGAGTCGCGTGGGATGCGTTGATGATCGCGTCAAGGAACCCGGCGTCGGTGTTCGGTGCGAAGTAGACGAGGATGTCCGCTTTTGGTGCCAGTGCGCCGACCACTTCGATGTCGAGCATAACTTCACCGTCCGCACCCGTCGGGTCCTGGCCGGGACGGTTGACGACGCCGTCGACGCCGACGGCGGTGACGCGCGGCCCGGTGATCCCGAGACTGCCGAAATAGGCGTCAAGGTCCCCCTGGCCGAAGCCGCCGCCGAGTTCGATGATGGCTACAGTCTGGCCGGTGCCGTCCGCCCCGGGCGGGAAGTTGTAGATCCTGGCCAGCTCGGGAGGGGTGTAGCTGGTGCCCGTTGCGGACAGCGGGATCGACTGGAATTGCGCCCGGGCCTGGGGGCGGTCGTCGAGGCCCAGCACGGCGGTGACGACGCCGTCCAGTTCTGCCGGGATCTGAAGGCTTCCGGTCCGGTGCCGGTGGGTGACGTCGTGGCCGTGGGGTCCGCTGCTGGTGACTTCTTCCAGGCTGGTGCCGAAGATCCGGCTTAGCTGGTCCACGGTTCCGGCCAGACGGATGCGCCGGGATGCGGGGTCCGTTTCGAGGACCTCCGCGCCGAGCTGGGTGAACGTAGTAGTGGCAAGGCGAAGATCAGCGGCTGAGGCTCCGTGGCGGGCCGCGAGCTCGTCCCGCGAGATCGGCCCGGCGGGGGTCTCAGGGAGTGGTTCCTGACGGCGCAGGATAACCGTTACTTCAATTCTGCGGGAGGGATCGACGGGCCCGTGCGCGGCCTGGATCCGTGCGGCCGCCGGACGTTCGGAACCGGCAAGCGGGACACTGCCGGTGTGCTCGGGCATGGTGTTGTTGTTGGTGTGTTCGGACATGAGATTGCTCCGTTCGTGGGGCCGTTCCTGTTCAGGGCTTGGTCGTTGTCAGGGGAACGTCGTTCGGCGGAGGAAGGCTACCGCCGCCCCGTAGTACCACCGGGGGCACTGGGGAGGACGAAAGCACTGGCGGGGCCGGCAATGGTTTGGGCGCGGGTGCCGGCTGCGGGGGAGCGGGCAAGTTGATGTGTGAGCCGTAGGCTGGAGGCGCAGGGTTGTGGACGGCCGGGTCGACCAGGTCCACGAGCCCTGGGTCGTTATCGACGCGGTCGACGCCGAGTTTGGGCAGGCCGAGCAGCTGCATCACGGTCCTCGGGATGCCGGTGTGGTTTGACCAGCGGCTGTCGATGCCCGGTTTGACCGGTCCGCCGAACATGATCAGCGGGACGCGGGGTCCGTAGGCGAGCTGCACGCCGTCCGGGGTGTGTTCCACGTTCGGGGTGGCGACGTGGTCATCCCAGCCGCCCCAGTCGTCCCAGGTCAGCAAGAACACTGTCTCGTCCCAGCCGCCGGATGTGACGACGGCGTCCACCGATTCCCAGACCTTGTTCATCCCGATCGTGACATCGGCGGTGGGGTGTTCGTCTTCGGGGGAGTCGTGCCACAGATACACCAGCGGCGGCAGTTTCCCGGTGGCGGCGTCGGCGACGAAGTGCGAGTTGGGAATCAGGTTTTCGGAGCCGTTGAGCTGCTGGTAGAAACCGGCCGGATAATTGCTGCTGCCGGTGTAGCACGCCCAGCCGATGCCGGCGGCGTCAGCGAGCCCGGGAACCGAGGGCATGTCCCACAAGGGCGGAGGCTGCGCCCGGGACGGGTTGCGCAGCGTCGGTGACTGGCCGCCGACGAGCAGCAGATGGTTCGGAGTGGAGTTCGTGCCGAAGCCGCTGCAATGGTTCTCCAGGAACGCCCCAGTCAGGGCCAGGTACGCGTAGAACGGCAAGGTCGTAGCAGTGTCGAACTGGGTGCGGGTCGCCTTGTGCTGCCCTGTAAGCCAGCGGTAGTAAGCGTGCCGGTCGTGCGGCTGATCCGCCGACGGCGGGTTGGGCTGAACCGGCCAGTCCGATGCAACGTCGGCCCCGTAGGGAGCCAGCGTCCGGAAGTAGTTGTCCGTGGTGTGGTTTTCCTGGACCATCACCACAACACGCTTGACTCGGTTGTTGTCCGTCATGACATCCCCGTTTCCCCGGCCGGGCAACCCGGTCGCCTAATCGGTTAACACCGAGACTATGCGCAAAGCGGCCCATATGAGAGTGGTTGTGCTCCCTTTTCAGAAATGTTCACCCACGCATGTGTCTTTGGTCGGGGGGCCATAATATGTTCGTCTACCACGATTCGAACGAGCCAGGCGGGTCGGTGCTGTGCGACTTCGGCGTCGAAGTCACACGCACCATTACACGCACCATTAAATCGACGGGTGAGGTCTACGCGACCGAAACGCCAGGCGCGCGGCTGCTGAGGCGGCCCACCGCGGGCCGTGCGACCGCCTGGACAAGGCCTACAACGCAGAAAGTCCGTAGACGGACGGATGAGTCCTCGTCAGGCCGCCCCGACATCGCGGGCCGCCGAACACTGACCGGTGACCTGGGGTAGGCCGAAGCGTAACTAGGTGCGGATGGTTCGATAGATTCCAGTGTGGTCCAGGTCGCCGTCGCCTGCTGCGAGCATGTTTGCGAATGCGGACCGCAGGCACGTGGCCAGTGGGAGTTTGAGTCCTGTGTGGCCGGCTGTTTCTGCGATGAAGTTGAGGTCCTTCAGCTGATTTTTGGCGGATCCGCCACCGTGGAAGTCCTGGTCGATCCAGCGTTTTCCTTTTTGGGTAAGCACCTCCGAGTTCGCCAGTCCGCCCGCGAGGACTCTTTGCACTTTTTCCAGGTCCAGACCCGTTGCGGCGGCGAGGGCCATTGCTTCGGCAAGGGCGGTCACGGTGGCGGCGACCACGATTTGGTTGCAGGCTTTGACAGTTGACCCGGCTCCGGTTTCTCCGAACCACACGGCGGTCGTGCTGTAGGTCTCGAACAGCGGGGCCACGCGTTCGAATGCCTCGGCAGGCCCGCCGGCCATGATGCTGAGTCGGCCTTCTTCTGCTCCGATGGTTCCGCCGCTCAGGGGCGCGTCCAAGACGGTTACGCCCCAGTTTTGAAGGCAGTCCTTGGCGAAGTTCGCGACGGCCACTGGTGAGACGGTTCCATGGATGATGAGGATCGGATGGTGAATTCGTGCGTCCTTCCATCCCTTGAGCAGGCCGTGCTCACCGTGCAGGAGTGCTTCGACTTGGGGCAGGTCGGGCAGGACGGTCACCACGATCTCGCGTGCGGCGTTGGCCGGGGTGGCTGCGACGGTGGCGCCTGCGATTGCTCGGGCCTTTTGTGGTGTTCGGTTCCACAGTGTTAGGGGAATCTGGTGGGCGAGGATATTCCGGGCAATCGGTGCTCCCATCGGGCCGGTGCCCAATAGGGCTACGGACAGGAGGGGGCCGCGGCTGGTGTGCTGGTTGGAGTTCGGTATTGTCATGTTCGTTTTAGAAGGGGATGAGGCCGGCGAGGGCGGGCAGGAAGGTGCTGAACCAGGGGACTGCGGCGAGTACCAGCAGCCCGATGAATAGGGCGAAGAGGTAGGGCCAGAAGTGTTTGAGGCTCCGTTCCACGGTTTCGTGTCCGGTTGCGCAGGCGACGTAGAAGCCGACACCGGCCGGGGGTGCAAATGACCCGATGCCCATGGAGATGATGAGGACCATTGCGTACTGCACGGGATTCACGCCAAAGCTGGTCGCGATGGGCAGCAGCAGGGGCGCGAAGATCAGGACAGCAGGCAGGCCTTCCAACAGTTGGCCCATGATGACGAGCAGCACGATGGTGAAAAGCATGAAGAGCATCGGTGACTCACCCAGCCCTGACATCAAGTCGTGAATCTGTTGGGAAACCCCGGCGAGGGCGAGGGTCTGGGCGAGCGGGGAGGCGGCGGCGATGATGAACAGAACCATTCCCGCCGTCGTCGTGGTCTCCCTTAGGGTGTCGCCCAGCAGGCGCTTGCTGCCCCGCCGATATGCGGCAGCGAGGATGAATGCGTACGCGACGGCGACGGATGAGACTTCGGTGGGGGTCGCGAAGCCGGTGAGGATCCCGGCGACCATGCCGACTGGGAGCAGCAGTGTGGGGATGGCGAAGAAGGACGCGGACCCCCGTGCCCGCCAGGTCGCCTTGGGGCTGGCTACGCCGCCTTGCTTCTTGGCGCGGAGGAAAACAAGCGCCATTACCACCAGGGCCAGGAATGCTGCGGGCAGGAACCCGGCCAGGAACAGCGTGGTGGTGGAGATTGTGGTGATCGACCCCAGGACAAGGAGGACGATGCTTGGTGGGATGGTTTCGCCCATGACGGCGGAGGCAGACAGGACTGCTACGACTTCCCCGCGGGGGTACTTACGTTCTTCGAGCATGTTCCGCATCGTTGTGCCGACGGCTGCGACGTCTGCGACTTTAGATCCGGAGATGCCGGAGAAGATGTACATGGTCACGACGACGACCTGGAGCAGGCCACCGCGCAGGTGCCCGATGAGTGCGTCGACGAGTTTGGCCAAGGGAAGTGTCAGCCCGGCGGAGTTCATGACGGTGCCGGCGAGGATGAAGAACGGGATGGCGAGGAGGACGAAGCCCTTGGCGCCGGAGGCCATGCCGATCGGGATGGCGCTGACCTCTGAGATGCCGCCCAGGTAGAGGTAAATTCCCGAGGCCAACGCCAGGACGAAGGCGATGGGAAGACCGAGGAACAGCAGGATGAACAGAACGGCTAGCACGACCCCCAAGAGAACGTTGGGGGATGCGTAGTAGAACAGCGGTGGGCTGATAATCACCAGGGCAATCAAAACCGCCGTGATGCCTGCTGCCATGAGTACCGGGCGCGGCTTCTGACGCCACAGTTTGACGACGGCGAACCATGCGATGAGGATCATCCCGGCGGAGAAGGGTAGGGAGACCCAGAACACGGGCAGCTGGAGGATCGGGGTTTTCTCCTCGATCTGCTGGACGAGAGTGGGGACGTAGAGGGCGAAGGATCCGGCGCTCATCACGAACACCAGGCAGTCGACAAGGGCTGCCAGGTAGGGTTTCCAGGTGGCCGGCAACCGCATGATGAGTGCCTGGACGGACATGTGTGCGCCCTTGGGGTAGGCGATCGCCCCGCCGATGAAGGCGATAGTCAGGAGCGCGATCTCGGAGACCTCCTGGGTCCAGAGCACCGAGTTTCCGGTGACGAGTCTGACCAGGATGTTCAACAGAATGACGAGGAGCTCAGCGACGATGGCCGAACCAACCAGCCATTCGAGGGTCTTGTCGAACCACACGGCCCCGCTCCAGCGCTCCGGGACATGTCCGTGGTGCAAGATCTCCTCAGCATCGGTTGGGAGGATTTCCTCGAGTTCCTCAGGGAGGAGGGTGCGTTTCATGATTTTCCAGACTGTCGACATTGAGAGCGGGAGATGGAGGACGGCCGGGGTGCGGTTAACACCCCGGCCCCTAGCTGGCTAGTTGGATGAGGTAAATGAGACTGCCTGATCGAAGAAGTCTTTGCCGATCAGTGCGGAGAATTTCGGGTAGAGGCTCTTGGAGACGGCCTTGAATTCTTGAAGGCCCGACGCGCTGACGTCATTAGCCTGCATGCCCTTGGACTTCAGGTCGTCCAGCTGCTTTTTGGACTGTTCCTGGTCGTAACCGGTCTTGAAGGTAGCCGTTTCCGCGGAGGCGTCCGTCAGGGCTTTCTTTTGGTCGGCAGAGAGTGTGCCCCACTTTTTGGATGACAAGGCCAGGACCCAGGCATCATTGATGTGGTTCGTCATGGAAACATACTTCTGGACTTCTGAGAACTTGTTGGTCCACGGCACCTCGATCGGGTTTTCCTGCCCGTTGATGGTCCCGGTCTGCAGCCCGGTGAAGACCTCGGAAAAAGCCATGGTGGTAGGGCTGGCGCCCAAAGCTCCGAAGAAGTCCGTCCACAACGGGTTCCCGGGAACGCGGATTTTCAGGCCCTTAAGGTCTGCGGGTTGTTCGATGGGGCGCACGGAGTTGGTGATGACACGGCCCGTCCGCGTCATGAAGCCAAGCGCAATGGTGTCCTTCGCGGCGAGCTTGTCTTTGAGCACTTGGCCAGGCTTGCCGCTGAGGAAGGCAGCTTCCTGTGTGGTGTCTTTGAACAGGTAAGGGATGCTGATGCCGTTCATTTCCGGCACCACGGAGGCATACACCGAGGTTGACAGGATCAGGGCGTCCAAGGAACCACCCTGCAGTCTGGTGACTGCAGCGTTCTGGTCTCCACTGAAACTGGTTCCGTTAGGAACCACAGTGACCTGAACGGACCCGTTCGAGGTCTTCTTAACCTGGTCTGCGAAGTGCTGGGCGGAAACCCCGACAGACGAGTCGATTGGGTCCGGGATGGAAAGCTGGATTTTCGCGGGTGCGGCGTTTCCATTACCGCCGGCCGCCCCTGATGCACAGCCGGCGAGGAGGGAGGCGGCCAAGGTGCATGCCAATGCTCCAGTGAGGGTTCGGATTTTGGTTTTCATGTGAAGCCTTTCTTCATTGGAAGGAATCTTTTCAGCGAGGCGTGAACTTCTATCAGCTGAAGTTCGTTCGCCGCGCCCGGTTTAGTGCGGACGGGTCAGGCGCTGAGGACGGATTCGACGGCGAGCGCTTCGGTTTCCCGTCGGAGTTCCAGCGCTTGGGCCAAGGAGTCGTCCATGATGACGTCTTCCCAGCGGACCGTGGCGCCCTTGGCGATGTCATTGCGCAGTTCCACGTGGTGGGCCAAGGCCACCGGCAGTGCGCCGATGCTGACCGAGTGCTTGGCCGAGACCAGCTTGCCCCAGACGGTGTAACCGCCTTCACCGTCAAGGAACTCACCGGCTTTAAGGTCTTTCTTCGCGGTGGCAACGACGTCCCCGAAGAAGCCGAGGGGCGAACCGGTGGAGATACCTCGAAGGGCTGCGTTGGCGATCGACATGTTCAGTTCCAGGCCGACGTAGTGGTAGGGGCGGTAAAGGGCCGCGTACTGGCCGGTGGGGTCGGGGTGCCACGGGTACTCAGTGAAGCAGCCTGCGACATAATCATTGGTCGCTTTGACGACGACGAACACGCCTTCCTGGGTGTTGTGGGGGATCCAGGTCCCGTCGCGCTTGACGCTGGACATCACGTCGACGGTCCCCTCGTGAGCGAGGGCGCCGCCGAGGTCGGCCGGCCGGCAGATCGTAGCGATCTCCTCTACGTCACCGGGGGTGAAGGTCAGCCCGTTGTCGGAGGGTACCAGGCCCGCGCCATTAGCGACGGCGGCCATTTCGATGGAAGCCTTGGTGCCGTCACGGAAGGATGTGTGCATGTTCGGGTTCAGCTGGCCCGAGTCCGTGAGTTCCTTCGAGAACTCCCAGTTCTCCCAGACGTTGTCCGGGTTCATCTCGTGATAGTGCTCGAGGTACTTGGCGCCTTTGCCTGCACAGACCACATCGAAGCCACTCGTGCGGGCCCAATCAACGAGTTCCATGATGAGTGCCGGCTGGTCACCGTAAGCCATGGAGTACACCACTCCTGCCTCTTCGGCTCGCTTGGCCAGAGCCGGTCCTGCCAATGCGTCGGCTTCGACGGTGACCATGATGATGTGTTTTTTCGTTTCGATTGCTCTCAGGGCGTGCTTGACCCCGACAATCGGATTGCCGGTTGCCTCCACGATGACGTCGATGTCCACATCAAACAGTTCATCGGCGTTCGCAACAATCGTCGTCGAGCGGTCCTTCAGAGCTGTAGCGATGTCCGGCGCGATCTGGTTCTTAGGCCAGCCAACAAGATCGAAGGCGCCCTGCGCTCGCTTGACGTTGATGTCGGCGATCGCCACGACGTGAATCCCGGGAATATTGTTTGCTTGGGCCAAGTACATCGTGCCGTAACGACCGGCCCCGATGAGTCCTACTCGAACGGGGCGGCTCTGCTGCTCGCGGTCGCTAAGAAGTTTGTGGAGGTTCATGGGGATCTCTCTGGTTACATTTGGTGTCGGAAGGACCATCCGCAGGATCAGCGGAGCAACTTCTTCGTCGACGCGTGGAAAACTGGGACCGGAGTGGAACCGGTTCCACTTTTGTACCAGTTGCTGTTAGGCTGTGTCAACAGTCACAAACGGATGCGCCAAGTAAACACCGCCGCATAGCAGGACCCCGAGGCAAGTGAGGTCTCTGGCAGTGGGATACAGGACTCGATGAGGAGAAGAAGTGAAGAAAGCACCAACTATTCGTGACGTCGCGTCGGCGGCGGGCGTGTCAGTTTCCGTCGTTTCCCGGGTCCTGAATCCCGAATCAGGGCCTGTCGCACCGGCAAAGCGTGACATGGTGCTGGGGGTCATCGAGGAACTGGGGTACCGGCCGCGATCGGCCGCCCGCGAACTCAGTGTCGGCCACACGCCAACGGTCGGGCTGGTCGTCGCGGACCTGGCCAACCCCTTCTTCGCCCAGCTAGCCGACCGCATCGTTTGGGAAGCGCGCAGCCACGGTGTCCAGGTGGTGGTCATGACCACCCAGGAAGACCCGCATCTTGAGGCTGACTCCCTGGACACCCTCCTTGACCGCTCGGTCGGGGGAGTTATCGCCACGCCCACCGGCGCCAATGTTGAGAAGTGGGCGCGCCTGCAGTCTTTGGGTGTGAACGTCGTCTTCGTCGACCGTACTATCCCGGATCTGGCGAATGTCGATCTCGTAAGTATCGAAAATGTCGATTCAGCAAGGCAGGCGACCGACTACATGCTCAGCCTGGGGCACACCCGGATCGGCCTTATTTCCGGGCCCGTCAGCACTTCCACGGGACGTGCCAGGATTCAGGGGTACCAAGCCGCGCATGAGAAACATTCGATCAGCATCGACCCCCAACTGATCAGGGACGTGCCGTTCAGGGGAGACGGCGGAGGCGACGCGGTCGGTTCGCTCCTCTCCTTGGCCAACCGACCCACCGGACTAATCGTCGCCAACACCGCCCAGGTGCAAAGCTCCGTCCGGCGCCTCGTTCAAATGGGCGTACGGATCCCGGAGGACCTGTCGGTCATTGTCTTCGACGACAATCCCTGGACCGAGGTGACAAGCCCGCCGCTGAGCGTGATCCGCCAACCCATCTCCATGCTCGCAGTCCACTCCCTGGAACTCGTGCTCGGACGCATGAATGGCAAGCTCCCGGAGACTCCCCGCACCGTCGAAGTGAAAGCCGACTTCGTCCCACGCAGCAGTTGCGCACCGCTCCTGCTCACCCCAACCCGATAAGGAAACCATGAGCGTCATCGTTACCGCCGTCTTCACTCCCAACGAAGGGGCCTTCGACCAGGTGGCCGAAGCCCTGACCCCTGCCATCGCTGAGGTGCACAAGGAACCAGGGTGCCAGCTGTACGCCATCCACGGAGCCCCCAACGGCCAGATAGTCATGATCGAAAAGTGGGACAGCGCCGAACTGTTGGATGCGCACGGGGCAGGAGAACCCGTCAAGCGTCTCAACGCTTCACTGGAAGGACTCCTGCAGGGACCCGTTGACGTGACCAGGCTTTCCCCGATTCCCGCCGGGACCTCGGATCAAGGAACCCTGTGAAACCCGTCATCGTCATCATGGGAGTCTGCGGGGCAGGGAAGTCAACGGTCGGCGCCGCCCTGGCACAGCGTCTGGGCGCCAAGTTCGTCGATTCCGACTCCCTTCACCCACGGGCCAACGTCCACAAGATGACCCAGGGCATCCCGCTAACGGACGAGGACCGATGGCCCTGGCTGACACTCGTCGGGGACGAACTCGCCGCACCCCATCCCGACGGGATCGTTGTAGCCTGCTCCGTCCTAAAACGTGCCTACAGGGACGCAATCAGAGACACAGCGCCAGCGACGACCTTCATTCAACTCGACGTTGAACGATCCCTTCTGGAAGAGCGACTAACCGACCGTCCCGGACACTTCATGCCCGCCACACTCCTCCAATCCCAGCTGGAGACCCTCGAACCACTCGACACAAACGAAGCGGGGGTGAGGGTGCCGCCAGCTCAAGACATAGATGCAAGCGTCGACACGATCTTCGGGCAACTGCATGCCCTTCACGAGGTCTCGCAGAACCCCTAGCAAAACCATTGAAGAACGTCCGAGGTCCAGCCGCTGCTCCCGCCGGTCTCCGGCGTAATCAGCCTCTGAATCCAACAATCGCGGATGCCGAAGCGAAATACCCGGCTCAGGCCCGCTGGAACGTCATGATGGTCATCGGACGACCCGACGACGCTCGTTGCCAGGTGGCAACCGGACACTTCCGCGGCTTTTCATCGCGACCCCATGGCGCTGTGCGGTCGGAAGCGCCCGGTTGGCCACCCTTAAAGGGACACTCCCTCCGATGACGGGTTCTACTGGCCGGGGGTGAGGGGGCGGGAGTTCCGGGGTGCTTTGCTCGTTGAGCTGTATCCGCAGTTGCTGCACACGGTCGTCAGCCTTCTGGAGGTGGTGAGGACGGGGACGAAGAAGAGTGTGAGTTTGGTGGTTCGCTCTTCGAGGTGGTGGTGCACGAATTGGCCGCAGTGCTGGCATGTGGCGGTCCGACCTGGTAGCTCGCGGGGCCTGGTGATGAGTCCGAAGAGGAGGAGCATGGGGTGTGACCTTTCGATGGTGGGGTGTAGCTGGTTTTCGTTCGGCTCGGGAGATTTGGTCGGTGAGTCCGCCCGGGGGGACGCTGATGCCTTGGTCCAGTTACAAGGCGCCGTCGTAGTCGGCCAAGGCCGGACCTTGGGACCGGAGCGCAGCCCCTCCAAAATACTAAGCATACTTGCTAACGCCAATGCTCGCCGTGGTCCGGACCTTCTCACAGTTCAAACCATTCGAAATACGCCAAACCGACGGCAAACGGGGGAGTTCGACAGCCTTGGGTCACCGATCTTTGAGGTGCGGTGGGAGTTCGACGTCGGCGGGGCCGGGTTCGGGTCTGGTGATCGCGTCGGAGCGGCCGGGCGGTGTCTTAAGCCGCCAGTTGATCCTGGGTGACACCCTTGACACTGAGACCATCAAGGCAACCTACAACGGCGGTGTCCTGACGCTGCGGGTCCCGGTCGTCGAAAGGGCCAAGCCGCGCAAGATCGAAATTGAAACCAAGGTGGACCAGCAGCATATGGTCGCTGCGTAGTTTGCCCGGAGCCGGGAGGTCCTGACTCGAATGTTGACTGCCTCTTTGGGGCTGAGTTGGCCGAACAGGCGGTTTGTGGACTGGGCGAATAAGGCGATGATTGCGGCCCAGAGGCTCAGTGCGGGCCGTCGTTCCAGACGGTTTCGGTTCTGATCGTTCCGGCGGCCGGGTCGGCATCGAGGCGGGTGCCTCCGCAGGCCAGCGCGTGCGGGCTGGACGCCGGAAAGTCTGCGTGGTCTTTGCCGTCCGTTGCCCGTGCGCGCGGGAAGGCAGTGGTAATCCGGATTCACCGCCCTGCGCGGACGGGAATGCTACGCCTTTAGCTTTTGCGTGAGGGTTGTTGATCCATCGACGCAATGAGGCGGTGGCTGAATTCTTTGGCCAGTTGGAGGTGCTCGGGTTTCATGGCACAGGATCTCAGGACAGTTGTGTAGTCGCTGTCAACTACGACCCATGGATGGTTCTTCGCAAGCCACTTGCTGTCGACCCGGTACAGTGCCAGGTGCCAGCCGTCCTGGGCCATGGCCGCGAACGTATCTTCTGTTGCCGCAGATATTTGCCCTGTTGTAGGACGTCGAGGGAAGGCGCAAACGATGTCAAGTTCGGGTTCGACGACGAGTTCGGCGCCGTCGGCGGCTCTGATGATGTCAGCTATTTGCAGCGCGGCCTTTCGGCCGTCGGCGATAATCGATCCCATTCCCTCGCGTGACAATCCCAGTGCTTCAACCGTGGTCCAAAATGCTGCCGCCGACGCTCCCGCTCGGGAACACTCCAGGCTGATCTCACCAAGATGAAGGTCAGAAGAAGTGAAGTAGGTGTAGGGGGAATTGTGCGAGTAGAGCTTGCCGACAGATGGGTCAGCGAAGAGCACAGATCCGCATCCGTAGGGTTGAAGTCCGTGTTTATGTGGATCTACGACGATTGAATCTGCTCGGCGTATGGCCAGGAAGGGGGCAGGATCAACCAGCGGTTCGGGACCAGTTGCCAGGAGGGCGTGGAATCCTCCGTAGGCCGCATCGATATGCAGCCTAGCTCCGAATTCGGCTGCCAGGTCCGCGGCTTCATGGACCTGATCCAGTGCACCAAAACCGGTCGTGCCCAAAGTGACGACAACGGTCCCGACCCCGCCTTGCGCCAGCCGGGTCCTGAGGTCTGCCATTGAAAGACGGCCGAGGTCGTCTTCCGGGATGGTTTCATGCGGGGTTCCGAGCAACCGGCACATGCGCTCGTGCGTGTAGTGGGCGTTCGTGCCCGACAGTATGACCTTGCCTGGATGCAACTCCCTGGCAACCCAGAGCGCCTCAAGATTTGCGATAGTGCCGGAGGATGTCAGATGGCCGAGATGTTCTTGATAACCGAACATTGCCGCGAGTTTGGCCACGACTTCCTTCTCCAGGACCGCGGTGGCCGGGCCTCCGTCCATGGCATGGTTATTCGGATTGATCAGTGCTGTAATGGCCTGCGCAACCCAAGCCACAGGGTGCGGGGGCTTAAGGAGCTGACCGATGTACTTGGCATCGCCGTATGGATACATGTTGGCCAGCCGTTCAACCAGGGAGGAAAGAGCAGCTGAACCTGATGAGTCAATTCCTGGGCCACCGGCCCAGAGCGTGGAATACGCCTCCAAGTCTTTGGCGCGCTGCCTTAGCTCGGCGATCACAGTGTCGTCCAACCGTACGTCTTGGGCCCTCATGAGTATCTCCTAATAGTTCTAGCTGGTTCGGGGAGCCGGATGGTGCAGCAACAGCTTGCGCAGCAATTCGGCCAGGATCGACGCTTCAGTTTCGGTGAGCCCCGCAGCCCAGGCTTGCTCGCGCTGGTTGTTGATCTGGAAGAGATCGGCCAGCATATGCTCACCTTCGTCCGAAAGCTGCACCACGGTTTTGCGCTTGTCCGCCGGATCCGGTGCTCGGGTAACGAGCCCGCTCTTCTCCAATGTGTTGAGCAAACTGGCTATGGAAGCCGTGGAAACGCTTGACAACCGGGCCAGCTCGTTTGGGTTGACCTGTCCCACAGACTTGATGGTGAACAAGAGGCGGTACCCGGCGAAGCTGATGCCCATGGGGCGGTGCACCGAGACTTCCATGTCCGTGATCATCCTGTTTGCGGCTCGGATGAGGTTGAAACATAACGCCATGGCGGGCGGATTGACGTCCGGGTACAGCTCAATGGCAGCAGCACGGGCCAGTGATTCGTATTCAGAGGAACCGATGCGCTTCGCCTTCTGGACAGTGGCAGTCATCTGGAAGGGTTCATCAGCGGTTGCAGGGTCCTCTGCGTCTTCAGCGATCACAGTATCTCCAATAACTATCGGAAGGCAGCCAGTATATTCGCTAGAAGTCTAGCGAAGATCCCCTAACTGCGCCACCCAGAACATAAGTTGGACGGGGGATGCGGCTTCGGGCGGACCCGTAATAGTGCGCCATTATGAAGTCAAGGCAGTCCGGACGCGGCGCCTTCATCGAGCCCGGTGCCAAGGTGGCTTCCTGAGCACGAGAAAGAAGCTAGATCTCTAGTTCTTAAAGTGACCAGAGAAAGATGAGAGACAGGATGACTTGGGACGCTCTAGCCAGCTTGACCGGATCGAATTGTCAGCTCAGGGCCTATGACCTCGGGCCTGACCGCCAGAATTCTGTGAAATGAGTCCAACCTGACGCCATTATGGAGAGCATCGGAAGTCAGGTTGGGTGTGCCTCAGCCACGCTAAACATCGACCTTATTCCGGCGTGTGAAGTAGCGAAATCATGCGATTGCGTGGGAAAGGGGTGTGGGTACTTCGAGTGCAGATTTCAATTCGTCCAGTGTCGGCGGGTTCGCTGCGGCTCGTTGAACGGTAATGGCCGCCGCTGCGGCTGCGGTGTGTCCGAGCTGCTCCATGACGGTGGGGGTGAACCCTTCGGTGCCGCGGGTGAGGAGGCCCAGGATCAGTGCGGCCATGTAGGAGTCTCCGGCGCCTATGGTGTCCGCGACTGTGGCTTTGACGGCGGGGATGGTGATGGTTGCGGCGGCGGAGGTGAATTGGGAGCCTTCGGCCCCCTTGGTTATCACTGTCAGCCCGGTGCCGAGTCGGAGGATGTGGTCCGCGGTTTCCATCAGTGTTTTCCCGGGGTAGAGCCAGTGGGCGTCTTCGTCGCTGAGTTTGACGACGTCGGTCAGGGAGACGAGTTCTTCGAAGGTTGCTTTCGCTTCGGCGTGGCTGCCGAGCAGGGATGGCCTGATGTTCGGGTCGTAGGTGATGGTGCACTGCGTATGGGCTTGTTCCAGCAGGCTTTTGACAGTTTTGGCGCCGGGGTTCAGGAAGGTGGCTATGGAACCGGTGTGGAGAATTTTCGGGAAATAGGCCGGCGTTGCTCGTGGCAGGTCCCAGTGGATGTCGAAGTCGTACGTGGCGGACCCGTCTGGTCCCAGGGTTGCTGTGGCTGTTGCCGTGCGGGTAAGCGATTTTGATCCGGGCAGGAGAGCGACTCCTGCCCGGCGGAGGTGGTTCTCTATGGATATTCCGCGTGCATCGGGCGCGATGGCCGTGAGCAGTCCCGTGGTGACGCCCAGGAGCCCGAGGCCGTAGGCGACGTTGGCAGGCGATCCACCGGGATGCTCTTCCCGGCTGTTTGGGGTGGTCACCACGTCGATGAGGGCTTCTCCGACAACGACGACGTCCGGGGGCTGTTGGGCGTCATGCCCACCTGCTTTGAGGTTTTCCATGTTTGTCTCTTCGGGCAGTGCTGGTAGGGAAGGGGCAGCTCAGGTTTCGGAGGGGCTAAGGCGTCGCGTTCATCTCGTCGATCGTGAGGTTGCCGAAAGTTGCCGTTCCTTCGTCTGCATAGAGACGGATTCCGTTGTCCCCTTCAAGGGGGAACACCCGGTGTGAGTGCACCACGCGTCCGTCTCCTACGAACATTTCGACGCTTGTCCGGTCCACGAGGATACGAAGGGTGAGGCTCCCTGCTGAGGGGTCGATGGGAGTCTGGCTTTCCCCGCCGGTGGGGTTAACTGTGGGTCGCCGGTTGAGGTACGCGAAGGGGCCGCGGAGGAATGCGCCGACGGCGACGTGCCGGCCTCCGCCCGCTGCGCGACAGATCTCGAGACCGATATTGGCTGGAGGGCTGGCCGGGTCCCATACCAGCTCACAGGTCAGGTCATAGGCCAGTGAACGGAAATCGAGGTCATGCGTTCCTGTTACCTTGACGTCACCTAGGCGCTGGGTGCGCTTGACGTGGTTGCTCAGGCCGGCGGTAGGGGTTGAGGCGAGGTGGTAGCTTCCGCTCCCCTTCTTGAGACGGATGTCGCGCACGATCATGTCGTCGCCGTTGTACGCATCGGTTGCCAGGGTGGGAGTGTTGTGTGGGTAGTCCCAGAAGTTCGCCCATCCAAGGGCCCTGCGCAGGGTGGGGTCCTCCTCACCGGATGAGTCGTGATGCGGGTAGGTCACTGCTCCGTAGAAGTCGTAGCCGTAGTCCAGCCATTCCGGTTCGGAATGGTCGGGCGTAAAAGTGGTGCCGTTGAAAGCGCCTGTCCAGTATGCGTAGGTTGCCGGGAGGCCGCGGCCTTTGCCGTTGGCGCTGGTGCCGATAATCCAGTGGGAAGTACCGTCGTCGGCGGTCATCCGGAAAAGATCCGGGCACTCAAGCACCCCTAAATCGGTGCGAATGAATTCGCCGACCCGCGTCCAGGAGCGCAGGTTGGAAGATGTGTAGAAGCCGAGTTTTTGGCCTTCGGCATTGACCATGAACCAGCGCCCCCGCTCGGCGTCCCAGGTTACTTTCGGGTCGCGGAAGTCCTGGACGCCTGGGTTTGGTAGTACCGGGGAGGTGCCGCCGGATTGGAATGAGCGCCCACTGTCCGTCGAGTACCAGAGGTATTGGGCCTGGCGGCCCTGGGGTGCCTGCGTTACAAGGGCTATGACAGCGTTCTCACCGTATCCGGCGGTGTTTCGTTCGTCGATGACAAGGCATCCTGACCAGCAGTCGCCGTTCTCGTTGCTGAACTTTGGGATCGCGACGCCGTGGTCGCGGAAGGAAACGTGGTCGGTGGTGGTCGCACGGCGCCACGATGTGCCTCCGCCTCCCTGAAGGTAATCGGCGTTGTAGAGGTAGTAGTAGTGGTATTCGCCGTCGATGTAGATGGGCCGCTGAGGGTCATTCTTCCAGTTGTCAGGGACGCTGAAATGATAGCTCGGGCGCATACGGGTTGGTCCTTTTGAGGGCGGCTTGCCCGGTGAAGTGTCGAGCGTGCTTGGGGGCGCTGCTGCTGCTGACTGGGCGAATGACGTTGAAAGTGCGAGCGATCCGGTGACGGCAACGGCTCCACTTCCGGTCAGGAGCGCACGCCGGGAGACGGCGGGGGAGTCTTCCATCGGTTACCTTTCGGTGAGCAGCTTCAGTGCTGCTGCGGGTGCATGTTGTTGTTCTTGAAACAGGAATGTCACTCTGCAGGTTCTGGTTTCGGGAGTGGCTCTGTGGCCAGTGCGTGGCCGCCGGCGCCGACGCCGGGTCGGTAGAGATGGCAGCGGACCCAGTGGCGGTTGAGGGGGTCGCCCACCTGGTGCCGGACGGGTTCCTCGGATGAGCACCGCTGATCGGGGTCGTTCTCGAAGACGCAGGTAGTGGAAGCAATGACGGCTTGCCTGAGCACGGCGCGGTGAACGGGGTCGTATGACCCGGCCCGGGCTGGGTCCGGAACGGCTGAGACCAGCAATTGTGTGTAGGGGTGGGCTGGGTTGGCCAGCAGGTCCAGTGATTCGCCTTCTTCCACGATTTCGCCGGCGAACATGACGACCGTTCGGTCCGCGAGGTATCGTGCCGAGGCCAGGTCGTGGGTGATGTAGAGCATGGAGATGCCCTTCTCATCGCGCAGTTTCCGCATCAGGTTCAGTACTCCGATGCGGACCGATACGTCCAGCATGGACGTCGGTTCGTCGGCGAGGATGACTTCTGGTTCGACGGCGAGGGCACGTGCGATCGCGACACGTTGACGCTGGCCGCCCGAAAGCTCGTGCGGGTAGGAATTGAGCATGTCGGCCTGAAGCCCGACGGTAGTCATGAGCTCTTCAAGACGGTGTCTGGTCTGCGCTTCTGAGCCCCGTTTGCCTGTGCCGTTTTTGCCGTGAATCACGAGGGAGCGTCGGAGGAAGTGCTCGATCCGGTGTGCGGGGTTAAGGGAACCGAAGGGGTCCTGGAAGACCATCTGCAGCTGGGATCGGAACGTGCGTGAGGCTTGGAAACGGTCGCGTTTGATGACGTCGACGCCGTCGAGCAGGATGGCACCTTCGCTGGGTTTCTCAAGCCGGGCCACGCAGCGGGCCAGGGTGCTCTTGCCCGAACCGGACTCTCCGACCAGTGCCACGATTTCTCCGCGGCCGATGGTCAGGTCGACGCGGTGCAGCGCCCGCACTTTCTGGCTTGAGAACAGGCCGCCGATGTGGAACGACTTACCCAGGCCACGCAGTTCAAGGGAGGGGGTTTGGCCCGACACGTCTGGCCTTGTCGCGGAGTGTACGGCGTGGCTCATTGTGCTGCTCCTTCAAAAACGGCGGCTTCGGCGCCGGCATTAAACGGTGCCACGAAGTGGTCCGGGGCAACTTCCTCGAGGTCGGGGATGTTCTGGAACTTCACGCCTTCGGGCAGGCCCTTGAGCGGAATCCGGGGGCCGGTGAGCGGCGGGAACGCGCTCATCAGTGCTTGGGTGTAGGGGTGGCGGGGATCGGCGTAGACGTCCTGGGCTTTCGCGGTCTCCACGATCCGGCCTCCGTACATCACGGCCATGCGGTGGGAGAGCTCCACCATGAGGGACATGTCATGGGTGATGAAGAGGACGGAGAATCCCAGTTCGCGTTGGAGTTCCTTGATTTGGGCCATGATTTCCTGCTGCACCACGACGTCCAGCGCGGTGGTCGGTTCGTCGAGAATCAAGAGTGATGGCTTGAGCGCTACGGCCATGGCGATTACGGCGCGCTGTCGCATGCCTCCTGAGAGCTGGTGTGGGTAGGACTTGAGGCGTGCGGGATCGATCCTCACCAATTCCAGCAACTCGCCGGCACGCCGCATCGATTCCTTGCGCGAGTAGCCCGCATGCGTGGTGAAAATATCCACAATTTGCTCGCCGATGGTCAGCACCGGGTTGAGCGAGTTCATGGCCGACTGGAACACCATGGCAACGTCCTGCCAGCGGAAGCGCCGCAGCTCGTCCGGACTCATCGCCAGGACATTCTTGCCGCCGAAGGAGATGCTGCCGCCAGCGATCTTCGCCGGATCCTTGAGAAGGCGCATGATCGAGTTGGCGATGGTGGACTTCCCACAGCCGGACTCGCCCGCCAGCCCGAACACCTCACCGGTGCCGATGCTGAAGGAAACACGGTCGACGGCGGTGGTCGAGCGAGTGTCGCCGATGTACTTGACAGTGAGGTTCTTGACGTCGAGGACGGGCTCATGGGAGCCGAAGGAAACTTGGGAGACTGTCACTTGGCGGCGCTCCTTTCGGTATTTTTTGGGGTTTTGATCTTCCGTAGCCGCGGATTGGTGACTTCGTCCACGGCATAGTTGATCAGGGCCAACGCGAACGCGACCAACGCGATGCACGCACCCGAGGGAACAAAGACCCACCAGCTGCCGGTCAGCAGGGCACCCTCATTACCTGCCCAGAAGAGGTTGTTGCCCCAGGAAACAGTGCTCACGTCGCCCAAGCCAAGGAACTCCAGGCCTGCCTGGGCGCCGATGCCGTAAATGACGCAGCCGAGCAGGGTTCCCATGACGATCGATGCCATGTTCGGCAGGATTTCGCGGAACATGATCCGGCCCGCCCGTTCGCCGGACACTACGGCTGCGGCCACAAAGTCCTTTGAGCGGATGGACAGGGCCTGGGAGCGCAATACCCGTGCCGAGCCAGCCCAACCGGTGACCACGAGCACCAAGATCACAGTTCCCAAACCTGGCGGCAGGAAAGCTGCCAGGATGACAAGGAGCGGGAGTCCGGGCAGGAGCAGGAAGACATTGGTGACCAGGGACAGTGCTTCGTCAATGAACTTGCCGAAGTACGCCGACGCCAGGCCCACCAAGACGCCGATGAAGGTGGATGCGAAGCCCACAGTCAACCCGACGAACAGTGAACTGCGGGAGCCATGCACTGTCAGGGCAAGTACGTCCTGACCTTTGGCCGTGGTGCCGAGCCAGTGCTCCGGAGACGGTTCGAGCGAGGCCATCGCGGTGATCCGCGACGGGTCACCGGGGAACAGTACGGGGGCCAGCAACGCAAGGACGATGAACACGAGCATCACAATCATGCCCACCAGGGCCTTCTTGTTGGTGATTAGTCCATGGACGAAACTGCGGTTGGGCCTGCGGGCAGCTGTGGGCTCAGTGGGCTGCTTGAGAATTGCGGTTGTCATGATGGCTCCTCAGTTGCTGCGCACGCGCGGGTCGAGGCGGACGTAGAGGATGTCCACCAGGAAGTTGGCCAGCAGCACGGCGGCGGTGATGGTCAGGAACAGGCCCTGCATAAGCGGGTAGTCGAGGCCTTGGACGGCGTTGAGGAGTTGGTAGCCGACGCCGGGATACGCGAACACCACCTCGGTGAGCATTGCGCCACCCACCACGAAGCCCAGCCCCATGCCGAAACTCGTGACCGATGGGAGCATGGCGTTCCTCGCCGCGTAACGGAGCATGATGCGGCCCGGCCGGAGACCCTTGGCCTCGGCCATGGTGATGTAGTCCTCCGAGTTCGTCGCGATCATGGTGTTCCGCATGCCCAGCATCCAGCCACCGATAGACACCAGGACGATCGTCAACGCCGGGAGGATCAGGTGCGCGCCGACGTCGCCGATGAACTCCGAGGTGAACGCGGGCTCCAGTCCATCTGTGAACGCGTGGCGGATCGGGAACCAGCCCAGCACGACGCCGAACAGGTACAGGGCTCCCATGGCCAGCCAGAAGTACGGGAAGGATCCAATGAAGACCAGAAGCGGGGGAAGGGCCGAGTCGATCGCGCCGCCGCGTCGCCAGGCGGCCAGGATGCCCAGAAGATTGCCGACGACGGCGGCGCACACCAGGGCGGTTCCACCCAACAGCAGGGTCCAGCCGATTTGGCTGGCGATGACCTCGGTGACAGGGGTGGGGAAACGCGAGATGGAGACACCCATCTGGCCGGTCAGGATGTTGTGCATGTAGTCGACGTACTGTTCCCAGAGCGGCCGCGTATCCACGCCGAGCATCTTGCGCAGGGCTTCGATCTGTTCGGGCTGCATCTTGCCCTGGGTTCGGGCGAACATGCGCGAGACGGGGTCTCCCGGCATGAAACGCGGGAGTAGGAAGTTCAGGGTGATGGAGGCCCAGAAAGCGATCAGGTAGAAACCCAGGCGGCGCAGAATGAAGCGCACGGTTGCTCCGTTCGGGAAAGGCGGGGTCCTGGAGGACAGTGGCCCCGGCGGAAAGGGTGAAGACGTTCTCGGCCGGTGGGAACCGGAATGGCAACGGCCGCCACCGGCCGAGAACTGGTGCGGGCTACTTGCGGGGTTCCAGGGTGGTCAGGATCAGGACCGTGGTGGGGGAGCGGTCGGAGAGCGTTGCGTAGGGGTTGTCCTGGGTGGGCCATCCCGTGAAGTGAACGTCCGTGTAGTCGCCCCATTCGGGGCCGGAGAACAGCGGAACCGTCGGGGCCACCGCATTATATTCTGCTTGAAGCTGGTTTGCGATCTGCTTCTGCGTGGCTTCGTCACCGGCAGCGGCGAACTTCTGCAGGAGATCATCGGCCTTTGGATCGCCGAAACGGTGATAGTTCTCGGTGGCCTTCGCGCCCACCGGCTTGACGGTAGAGGTGCCCATTGTGGAGCTGAAGTACTTGAACGGGCTGGGGTCGTTGGCGCTCCAAACTATTCCGGTGTCAAACGTTCCCTGTTCGTAGCTGGAGACGACGGAGGCCCAGTCAGGGGAGTCCACCTTGGCAGTGACGCCGACGGCCTGGAGGTTCTGGGAGATCACGTTGGCAACAGAGAGCCAATCGGAGGAACTGGCGCCCACGGAGATCTTGAACTCGAAAGGCTTGCCGTCCTTGAGGGTGCGCTTGCCGTCCGCGCCCTTGGGGTAACCTGCGGCGTCGAGCATCTTGTTCGCTTCGTCAACGTTCAGCTTGGTCCAAGTGCAGTTATTCGTCACATCGGTGCTCTTCCAGCTCACGTAGTTGCCGGACAGGCCTGAGCAGTCGGCCGGAGTGGCGTACCCGCTCATGCCGATCTTGGTGACCTGGTCACGGTCAACCGCCATGCTCAGTGCCTTGCGCACGGCCGCGTCATTGAACGGCGCCTTGGTGGTGTTCAGCTGCCAGTTGATCATGGCGCCCGTCGGCGGGAACCAGAAGTGGCGGTGGTCCTTGTCCTTGGCGATGAAGGTCTTCTCGATGTTCGGGATGAACTGGGTGGACCAGTCCACATCTCCGTTGACGCTGGCCAAGTTGGCGGCATCGTTTCCGGACATCGCAAGCATCTTGATGCCGGCGATTTTCTGCTTGTCAGGCTGCCAGTAGTTCGGGTTCTTCTTCAGCACGAAGGACTGGGACTGGAAGCTGTCCACCTGGGTGTAGGGACCGGTTCCCACGGGATTGGCGTTGGTGTCCTTCGCCGGATCGGCTATGGATGACCAGATGTGCTTGGGGAGGATGGGGACCTGGCCGATCTCATAGAGTGCGGGGGACCAGGGCTTGTTGAACGTGAATGTCACCTTGTCGGAGCCCACGGGAGTGACGGAATCCAGGTACTCGAAGCCGCCCTTAAGCTTCTTCTGCAGCTGGAAAGTGTATGCCACATCGTCGGCGACGAAAGGCTGCCCGTCGGACCACTTCACGCCCTGGCGCAGGGTGAAGGTGACGGACTTGCCGTCCTTTGCAGCGTCCCAGGAGGAGCCCAGCCAGGGGACGGCGTTGCCTTTGGCCGGGTTGAAGACCAGCATGGGTTCGTAAATCGCCTGCTGGACCATGGGGTTCACAGTGGGCGCGAAGGGATTGAAGTTACGGTCGAAGGTGCTCATGTCCTCACGCGGGATGGTGAGCAAGGCATTCGCGTTAGCTCCGGCGTCGGTGCCTGCCGACTTATTGACGGTGGCTGAGCAGCCGGTCAGCAGCATCGCGCCTACTGCCAGTCCGGCCGCTGCTATGCGGGCGGACCTGAGGAACCTGGTTTGTGTCATGATGGGTTATCTCTTCCTGTCTTCATCAGCAAGGTGAAGGGTGGGTGGGGGATTTGCTCTTCGACGTTGATTTCGCGGTCAGACCGAAGAGCGTTCTAGCAGCGGACAGTCGACCAACTGCTGGTCGGCAGTGATCGGCTGTCCTGCTGTAAGAGCGGCGAGCGTCTGGACTCCCAGGGCGCCCATCTTTTCGAACGGCAACGCAACCGTGGTCAGCTTGGGCCTGAGGTAGGCCGCGATGAGTTCCTGGTTGTCGAAACCGATCACGGCGATGTCACCGGGTATGGCCAGGCCACGTTCCTTGATCGCGTCATAAGCGCCCATGGCCATCCGGTCGTTGAGGCAAAAGAGGGCGGTGGGCCTGTCCTTGACAGGGTACCGGTCAAGGATTTGGCAGGCGGCGTCGTAACCGCCGTCGGCCGTCGCATACCCGGCCACCACCAGCTCCGGATCCAGCTCCAGGCAGGCGTCGGCCAGGGCCTCCCGGACGCCCTGTAGACGCCCGACAGCTGCCGGGATGGTCGGGTCCAAGTTGATCACACCGATCTCGGTGTGGCCTGCTTGCAGTAGACGTTCGACGGCGACCCGTCCGCCGGCCCGTTCGTCAGGGATGATCGAGGGCAGCTTCCCGTCGAGGTCGAAACAGTTGATGAGCACCGTTGGCACTTCGTGGGCGCTGCTGGGCACAAGTACACCGCGGTGGTGTGTTGCGGCGTACAGCAAGCCTTCGACCCGCTGTTCGAGCAGCTTCTCTACGGCAGCATCTTCCATGCCCTGGTTCGGGCCAGCCGCAACTCCCTGGTCCGATGGGGCGATAAGGAGGAATCGGCGGTCAATCCAGGCCTGGTCCTGGGCGCCTTTGATGATGTCCACGGCGAAGGGTGCCGTCACGATCTCAGTGACAATTCCGTACCAGTCGCTGCGCTGGGATGCCAACGCCCTCGCCCCGGCATTCGGGCGGTAGCCCAAAGCCTGAACCGCCTCTGCGATGCGGGTGCGCGTTTCTTCCGAGATGCTTGCGTTTTCGCGGTTGCTGAGCACGAACGAGACAGCGGTGCGGGACACTCCGGCATGCTTGGCAACGTCATTCATCGTGACGCCACGCTGCCGGGCCGTGACGGGTTTATCTGAGGACGCTGTGTTCGCCATTGAATGCTCCAGTGATCTGCGTTGAGCTTGGTGTTGCCGGTACTACGGGGAGAAAGCCGGTCCGGTTTCGTTTGTCGAAGTAACTCGCGTTACTCCCGGGGGTGTGATCCAAGTTACCCGCGTTACTTCCGGGTGTCAATAAGATCTTTAGGGTCATGCGGCGAGTTCGGATTGCGTGCGGTGTGCTGGGCAGCGGCCTGGACAGGGGGTTATGTGTAGTTTCACGACATAGTTCACACGTGAGTCGGGACATCGTTCTCAGGTGAC
>NZ_JARVTA010000009.1:0-27388 GCF_030208915.1 Arthrobacter sp. efr-133-TYG-104 | reverse complement strand
CCATCAAGAACCACTCAGGTGTTCGATCAGGACATGATCAGGAAAAGCTCAAGAACCCACTACCCAGGCAAACCACCCGGCTGATCCGGGTTGTGCGTCGGGTCCGGGTGCGGGGGAATGACCCCAGGATCGGGCACGGGCGATGGGCCCGGGGTGGGGTTGGGGCTTGGCGGGAACGGTGTTGTGGGGTCTGGCGGCGGTGTCACCGGCCCGGGATCCGGGGGGAATGGGTCAGGCTCGTGCTGCGGAGGAAGCGTCATCATCTCTCCTTGATAGGCCTTGGAGTTGGTATGAGCAGCCTACTCCTGTTGGGTTTTCCACATAGGAGAAATCGGCGCTGATTTTGACTACTGCGCTCTGGAAGAGTGGAGCCATGGAGGAGATGAGGAGCGGTCAGGGGGCGCCAGCCGGGTCGGCGTTGGGGCTGGGTTGTTCTATCGGGGATCTCATCAGTGCTCTTGGTGCGTTGACGCTGGCATCTGAAACTCCCGCGCTCATTGATGAGCTGGCTTGCCTTGAAGACCTGAAGTCTGCCATCGCTGCACGACAAGCCAGGGTCGCTGTGGCGTTTGATCTTGCCCATCGGCGCGAACAGGCCCTGGTAGGTGTCCCGGCATCGGAGCAAGGCCAAGATGTTGGCGCGCAGCTTGCTTTGGCCAGGCGGGAGTCCCCGAACCGGGGTTCCTGGCTCCTCGGTCTGGCGAAAGCCTTGGTGTCGGAGATGCCGCGGACCATGGCCGCGCTGGAAAAGGGTTTGTTGAGTGAGTGGCGGGCAACCCTTCTGGTCAAGGAAACTGCATGTTTGAGCGTGGCAGACCGTTGTGCCGTGGACGAGGAGCTCGCGCCGGATACCGGGACGTTCGACGGCGCCGGGGACAGGGCGATCGCCTCTGCGGTGAAAGCCGCAGCGTACCGGCGGGATCCGCGCTCGGTCACGCAACGTGCCAGTCGCGCCGCCGCCGAGCGAAGGGTGACCTTGCGCCCAGCACCGGACACGATGACCTACTTGACCGCCTTGCTCCCAGCCGCACAAGGCGTCGCAGCCTATGCCGCCCTAACCCTGCAAGCCAACTCGGTCCGTGCCAGTGGTCCCCGCTCCGAGGGTGATGCCATGTCCCAAGGACAGCTCATGGCCGACACACTGGTCGAACGCCTCACCGGGACCCCGGGCGGGATCAGCAGTGTCGAAGTCCAGCTGGTCATGACGGACCGAGCCTTGCTCCGTGGCGACAGCGAACCGGCAAGGCTCGCGGGCTACGGAACAGTCCCCGCGAAATGGGCCAGGGTTCTCGTTGGGGCTGAAGGTGCACGGCGTAAGGCTAAACGTGTAAGGCGTACCGCTGAAGGGTCTGCCTGCGCCGCACCGAATCCCGAGCGGGCGATTGCTGGGCCGGAACAGGAGGGCGACGATCCGGGCTTCGCCGTTTATCTCCGTCGGCTCTACACAGCACCGAGCACCGGTGAACTCGTCGCCATGGACAGCAAGGCAAGGTTCTTCCCGGCTATGTTGCGTCGTTTCATCGAGGCCCGGGACAACACCTGCCGCACGCCGTACTGCGACGCGCCGATCAGACATATCGATCACATCTTCCCCTGGCACGCAGGCGGCAAAACCACGCTTGCCAACGGCGCCGGGCTCTGCGAAGCGTGCAACCACACCAAGGAAGGGGCCGGTTGGACCGCCCGGCCCGTCATTCCGACGTCGTCCGGAAGCATCCATACTTTCTACGTGACAACGCCCACCGGCCATCACTACCGGTCCAAGGCCGCGCCTCTGCCTGGGCACTATTCTCAGAAAGTACCTAGCTTTACAGAAAGTACCTAGCTTTTCAGAAAGTACCTAGCTCCGAGTAACCCTTTGGCGCGCGCCGGCGATTACGTGATTGAACGGGCCAAGCTGGAATTTGTCCCCCATCATGTTCCAGCTTGGCCCTTCTTGTCTCCGGGAACTACCCTAGGTGGAGTCGTCCGCCGGTCAAACGGCGGTTGGCTTGGCCTCCCCAGCCATGGAACTGCCGCCGATCGAAAGTCCCTTCCGTGACCGACGCATTGACCGACGAGGCGCTGGAAGCGCTCAAGGGCGATCAAGCAGAACTGTTCAGCGCGGTGTACAGGACTTTCGCGGGTCCGGTCCTCGGTTACCTGACAGCCAAGGGTGTGGCGGATCCCGAAGCGGGCATGCAGGAGGTCTTTTTAGCTGTTCTACCCCGGCTCGCGGACATCAGTGGTGGCATGGGCGGTCTCCGCACGTTCATTTTCTCCGTAGCCCATGCACGGATGGTGGACGAGCACCGGAAACAGAGCAGGACACCGGAACACCACGAATTTGAACCTGAACGAGATCCGCGGGAATCCAGGTCAGCGGAGTCGGAAGCGATGCACCTTATGGCGCCCGGCGAGGTGATGGAGCTCTTGGCTTACCTCAATGATGACCAGCGGGAGGTCCTGATCCTCCGTATCATCGCTGGTCTCACTGTGGAGCAGGTGGCGGGAATTTTAGGCAAGTCCGCAGGAGCAGTGAAGCAACTGCAGCGACGGGCACTTATTGTGCTCCGTGAGAATTCAGCAGTAAAGGAATACGTTTCGCTATGACAAACACGAAAGGCGAACGTTTGGAGATCATTGACGAGCTCCTGGTCGACGCCGGTTTCCCGGATGGTTGCGAAATGAGGCAGACGCTGTTTTCGCTCGGATCCCTCGCCTCGCTTCCGACGCCCGCTCCAAGGCCAGAGCTTGCTTCGATGCTGGCAGGCACCACGGACGAACTTGCCAAGCGCCGCTGGCGTCCGAAGCACCGGACCGCCGTCGTGGGTGTTGCGGTGATCGCCGCCATGGGCCTCGGTGCCGGTGGCGTCGCTGCCGCCAGTTCCGGCTTTCCCCGTGACCCGTCTTTTGTGGAGAAGCTCCTAGGCCGTCTGGTGCCGCATTCCACGTCAGAAGTGCCTGCACTGCCCTTGCACGATGAGCCTAAGATCAGCACTGAGCCAGCGCCGACGGTGCACCCTGCGACGGTTCCGGCCGTGCCTACCCTTCCGGCAAACCCCACCACGCAGACGGGCCCGGCAGCGGTTGGCGGCACTACGCCTCCAGCAGCGCAGCCTCACATGTCCAGCAAACCCGGAGCCGTCGCGGACCCGTCAAAGCCTCAAGCGCCGCCGGCGCCTGTGGGCAGGGCCGCGCAATCGGCGTTGGAGCCGTCCGCTCAAGAGCTGAAGGCTATGCTCGTTCCCAAACCGCTGCCGATTTCCAAGCCGGACCTGCTCAAAACGGTGCTGACCCCCGAACGCGTCGGACGCGAAGGACTCCAAACCCCGGGCGCGACCATAGCCGGGACGACGAGGCGCTAGGCGAGAACCTGGCGCTTGGAGGATATGACCCCGGTGTCGAAACCGGCTAGGTGAAGTCCGCCGTGGAAGCGGGCATGTTCGATCTTCACGCATCGATCCATGACGACATTGAGCCCAGCAGACTCGGCATCCCGGGCAACGCCCTCATGCCATGAGCCCAACTGCAGCCAGAGTGTCTTGGTGCCCGCCGCGATGGCCTCGTCCAGGACGCCGGGGAGGTCCTCGTGCTTGCGGAAGACGTCAACAATATCCGGGGACTCGGGAAGGTCCGCCAGCGAAGCATAGGTTGGTTGGCCGAGGATTTCCTTCACCACGGGGTTCACGAAGTACAACTTGTACCGCGTGGATGACTGCAAGTAGGTAGCCACGAAGTAGCTTGCCCGGGACGGCTTGTCCGAGGCGCCGACTATCGCGACTGACTTGGCCTGCCTCAGGAGCGAGAGGCGTTCGGGAGCAGAGGGCCCCTGCCAGGTACGTTCAGTGGTGCTCATGCCTTTAACTCCAATGCTGCAGGCGACTGCGCCTCGGTTAGTGCCTGGTCGAGGTCCCAAAGAATGTCATCGAGGTCTTCAAGTCCAACGGAGATACGGACCAGGTCCTCCGGAACACCCGCCGACTCAAGTTGCTCCGCGTTGAGTTGTTGGTGGGTAGTTGAACCGGGGTGGATGACGAGCGTGCGGGAATCACCCACGTTGGCCAGATGGGAAGCCAGTTGCAACGACTCGATGAACCTTTGCCCAGCGGACCGTCCGCCAACAACGCCAAAGGAGAACACAGAACCCGGTCCCTTCGGCAGGTACTTTTGTGCCCGTTCGAAATGCGGGTGGGACGGCAGGCCGGAGTAGTTCACATAAGCTACCCGAGGATCGGCGTCGAGCCATTCCGCAACGGCTTGTGCGTTCTTCAGGTGTTCGTCCAGGCGCTGGGGGAGGGTCTCAACGCCTTGCAGTAGTTGGAAAGCCGACAAGGGCGAAAGAGCCGGGCCGATGTCGCGCAAGTGTTCGCAGCGCAGTTTGGTGAGGAATCCGTACTCGCCGAAGTTGCCCCACCAGGAAACGTTTCCGTAGGACGGCACGGGTTCGGTCATCATGGGGAACTTGCCGTTGCCCCAGTTGAATCGGCCGCTCTCCACGATCACGCCGCCCAACGTGGTGCCGTGTCCACCGAGGAACTTGGTTGCCGAGTGGATCACGATATCCGCCCCGTGCTCAAAAGGGCGCACCAGATATGGCGTGCTCAAGGTGGCGTCGACTACCAGCGGGATGCCGGCGTCGTGAGCTACCTTGGCCAGCCCCGCGAGGTCTTGGACTTCCGACGATGGGTTGGCCACCACCTCCACGAACAAGGCCTTCGTGTTTTCTCGGATGGCCGCGGCGTAGTCCGCAGGGTCGGTTCCGGGGACGAACGTGGTGTCCACGCCGAAGCGGCGAAGGGAAACGTCCAGCTGCGTCACTGTTCCGCCGTACAGCTGGGAGGCGGCCACAATGTGGTCGCCGGACTGGGTCAGTGCGGCGAACGTGATGAACTCAGCGGCCATGCCCGACGACGTTGCTACCGCCCCGATGCCGCCCTCAAGGGACGCGATGCGTTCCTCGAAAGCTGCGACGGTGGGGTTGCCGATGCGCGAGTAGATGTTGCCGTACTTCTGCAAGGCGAAAAGGCTGGCGGCGTCGTTGGTGTCCTTGAAGACAAATGATGTCGACTGGTAGATCGGCACGGCCCGGGCTCCGTGTTCGGCGTCGGGGGTACCGCCGGCATGCAGGGCCCGGGTGCGGAAACCGAAAGTGCGGTCGGCCATCAGACGGCCACCGTCTCGGGGACGGGGGAGCTGGACGCAACCGGTGTGGAGGAGAGGTCCAGTTCGGCACCGTTCTTGCGAGCGAGGTCCGCCTCGAGTTCACGGACGATCGGCAGGACGTCCTGGCCGAATGCAGCGATTTCTTCCTGGAAATGCAGGTAGCCGGTGAGGAACAGGTTCACCCCGATCTTCTTGTATTCGACGATCCTCTCGGCAATCTGCTCCGGGGTTCCGATCAGTTGGGTTTTGAAGCCGTCGTTGTACTGGACCAGGTCTTCAAAGGTGGAGTCGGCCCACATGCCCTTGCCGTCCTTAGTGGATGCACCGGCTTCCTGGACGGCATCCCGGAAACCCTGAACTGCCGGCTTGTGTGCTTTCTCCACGATTTCGCGGAGGGTATCGCGGGCTTCCTTCTCTGAATCCCGGGCGATGACGAAGCCGTTGAGGCCAAACTTCGGAGCAGCGAGCGCTCCTTCAGTCCCACGCTTCGTCTCGCCGGATGCCGCCACGACTCCGGCGATGTTCTCCTTGAAGCCTTCAAGGTCCTTGCCGTTGGAGAAATACCAGTCGGCCACGCGGCCGGCGGTAGCCTGCGCCGCCGTCGAGTTCCCACCGAAGAAGATCTCGGGGTGGGCGCGGCCCGGCACGTCTACGGGGGCAGGGTTCAGGGTGAAGTCGGTGATGTTGTAGTACTTGCCGTCCTGGCTGTAGCCCTGCTCGGTCCACAGGCCGCGGAGTACCTTGATGAACTCTTCGGTGCGGACGTAGCGTTCGTCGTGCTCGAGCCATTCGAGTCCGAAATTGGTGAACTCGCTTTTGAGCCAGCCGGAAACGATGTTGACGGCGGCCCGGCCGTTGGAGATGTGGTCGGCGGTGATGATGTATTTAGCCAGGACCCCGGGGTGCCACATGCCCGGGTGGACGGCGGCGATGACTTTGAGGCGTTCGGTCGCAGCCAGGAGCGCGAGGCTGAAGGAAGTGGCTTCGTGCTGCTTGTCGGCGCCATACGACGCCGCGTAGCGGGTCTGCGTCAGGGCGTATTCAAACCCGGAGTTCTCCGCAATACGGGCCAACTTTTTGTTGTAGTCGAAGTCCCAACCAGTGCGTTGTTCGATAGTGGACACCACCAGGCCGCCGGAGACGTTGGGGACCCAATAGGCAAACTTGAGCGGTTCGGACAGCCGGGCAACGTTGCTGATCTCGGTCATGAATTTTCCTTTTCTAGGGCCCGCTTGCGCAGGACGTCCTGGATGCCGGCGATTGCCGGTTCGTTCTGTAGCGAGGTGGTGTCGCCCAGGGCGGTCCCCTCGAAGAGCTGGGTCAAAAGGCGGCGCATGATCTTGCCGCTGCGGGTCTTGGGCACGTCGGGAACCACGACGACGTCGCGTGGCTTGGCGATGGGGCCGATTGCCTTGGCGACGTGGTTGCGCAGGTTGTGCGCGACTTCCGCTTCCAGCTCACCGGAAGGCTCACTGATAGCCCCGCTTCGCAGCACGACGAACGCGACCACGGCGTGTCCGGTGGTGGGATCGGCCACGGGACAGACGCCGGCTTCCACGACGTCGGGGTGGGACACGAGTGCGGACTCGATCTCGATGGTGGAGAGCAAATGTCCGGAGACGTTGAGCGTGTCGTCCACCCGCCCGAGGATCCAGATATCGCCGTCGGAATCGTATTTGGCGCCGTCGCCGGCAAGGAACCAGCCCTGGTTCGCGTACTGGCTCCAGTACGAATCGAAGTAGCGGCGCGGGTTGCCCCACACAGTCCGCGCGATGGCGGGACCGGGGCGGTCCACCACGATGAAACCTTGGACGCCGGGCTTGGTGGTCTCACCGTGGGAGTCCACCACCCGAACGCTTACTCCTGGGAGGGCTCGGGCGGCGCAACCGGGTTTGAACGACGTGTCAGTTGGAGAGGGCGACATAATGGTCGCGCCCGTCTCGGACTGCCACCATGTATCCACCATGGGCGCCGTACCCCCACCGAGGTTGTCCCGCAACCAGCGCCAGGCCTCCGGATTCACGGCCTCTCCCACGGTTCCCAGGAGGCGGATGGACGAGAGATCGTAACTATCCGGCACTCCATCGGGGAACCAGCCCATGAGGGAGCGAACCAGTGTGGGCGCGGTGTAATACTGCGTGACTTTGTAGCGTTCGATGATCTCGAGGTGCCTGCCCGGGTGCGGGGTGTTGGGCGTGCCTTCGAAGATGACCTGGGTAGCGCCGTTGGAGAGCGGCCCGTAGATCTCGTACGTGTGGGCGGTGACCCAAGCGAGGTCCGCGGTGCACCAATGGACGTCCCGGTGACGCAACGCGGGATCCGGATTGCTGAAAAGGTGCTCGAAACTCCACGAGGCCTGGGTGAGGTAGCCACCGGAAGTGTGGACCAAGCCCTTCGGTTTCCCGGTGGTTCCGGAGGTGTACATGATGAACAGGGGAGTCTCGGCGTCGAACGCAATCGGTTCGTGAACCTCGGAGGCGGTATCGACGACGTCGTGCCACCAGACGTCGCGGCCTTCAACCATGGTGACGTCGGCCAGTTCGGCGCGGGGTGTGGTCCTGTTGATGACCAGCACCCGTTCGATGGCATTGTCACCCTCGACGGCGGCATCGGCGTTCGCTTTGACCGGAACCGCAGTGCCACGGCGGTACTGCCCGTCCGTGGTGACGAGTAGTTTTGCCTGGGTGTCCTCCACCCGGAAGCGCAGCGCTTCAGCCGAGAATCCCCCGAAGACCAGCGAATGGATGGCGCCGATCCGGGCCACGGCCAGGGTGATGATCACCGTCTCGGGAATGACCGGCAGGTAGATGACCACGCGATCGCCCTTGGTGATTCCAAGGTCCAGTAAGGCGTTGGCGGCTTTGGAAACTTCGCGCTGGAGTTGGGCGTAGGTGATGGCTCGGCGGTCTCCCGGTTCGCCTTCAAAGTAGAGGGCGACTTTGTCACCCTTTCCGGCCAGCACGTGCCGGTCCACGCAGTTATACGCAACGTTCAGTTTGCCGCCGTCGAACCACTTGATCTCCGGACCCTGACCGGCCTGGACATCAAGGGGTTTCCAACTATGTGCCGTATGCCAAGGCGCTGCCCAGTGCAGGCGACGCGCTTGTGCTTCCCAGAAAGCTACATTGGAGCCGCTTGAATCGAAACCGCCGTGACGCGCCCGCCCGCCGAAGCCAGCGCCGTGCACGGCGCTGTCCGCGTGCTCAATCGAGGACCATCCCGAAGAGCCGTGAAATGAGCCGGGCGCGTCAAGCAGCCCTGCTTCAGAGGCCGTCGCGTCCGAAGTGGTTGGTGAAAATTGTGATGCGGTTGTAGCAGAAGACATGCCAAAAACACTCCATGTCCTGGGGTTGGCAAGCACCACTCTGAGACAGCCGACGCTAGGGGTGGTCGCCCTCGTTTCAAGCTGTTGTTCGCTTGTGTTGCCTGCTGCGGCGTCACTGATCCAGGAATCTCGGCCGCTGGGATGGTCGTTCCCTACTAAAGCTGATCAGTCAGTTGGTGCAAAATTGGCCGGTAGGGATGCGTAATATTCGCCGGACACCGACTTCGCGCACTTGCCGCCGCAGATTATTCGGCTGATCGATCCTGCGCTGTCAGGAGTAGGCTTGAGTCATGGTGCACGTCAACGATCCGGCCGTCGTGGAGCGGCTGATGCGAACAAAGGGCACGTGGGCGATCGTCGGGCTAAGCACCAACGAATGGCGCTCGGCGTACGATGTATCGCTCTACGTCAGGGACAGGATGGGCATGCAGATCATCCCCGTCAATCTCAAAGGCGAAGACGTGCATGGCGAAAAGGGCTACAAAACCCTGGCCGAGATTCCCGCCCGGAATCATCCCATCGACGTCGTTGACTGCTTCGTCAATTCCCAGCGCGTCGGCGCCGTCGTGGACCAAGCCATCGCCGTCGGAGCCAAGGCTTTGTGGCTCCAACTCGGCGTTTTTGATGAGGCGGCCACCCGGCGCGCCAAAGAAGCATGGCTCGATGTCGTGGTCAACTCCTGCCCCGCGCGGGAAGGGTGGCATTACGGCTTGTAGTTCTTCCGACTTTTTCGTCTGCTAAGGTGCAGCTGATTCATTCCTCCAGCCCCCGGGGACAACCATGTGCGACGACCACTCTGTGGTGCCATCTTCCACGCCTACCAGACGCGCGATTCTGGGTGCCTTCGGCACCTCGGTTGTTGCCGGCCTGACGGCCTGCACGTCACCGTCGCAGCCGCCTCAGCGGCCGACGTCGGCGGCCTCGCCGGTTGTGGCGCAAAGTTCAGCCCCCACTCCAAGCCCCACCGGCACGAAGCGGGTCCGTCGGACCTTCATCCCGGACTACCAACTCCCGCCAGTGGTCGGGGGCCTGGCTCCGGTCATCACCAAAATCCCGACCAAGAATCCGGTAGTGTTCCTGACCATCGACGACGGCGCGGTCAAGTCGCCCAAGTCGGTGCAGCTGTTGGCTGAGTACGACTACCCTGCAACCCTGTTCTTGACCAAGAACACCATCGCGGACAACCCCGGCTTCTTCAAGGCGTTCCATGCACAGGGAAGCCTGGTGGAAAACCACACGGTCACGCACAACGTGAACATGGTGCGGCAGTGGGGTTACCAGCAACAGTTAAACGACATCGCGGGGATGCAGGACTATGCCACGCAGCAGTTCGGGCGGCGCCCAACCCTGTTCCGGCCGCCAGGTGGGGCCTACTCCACTGTGATGCGCCGGGCCGTCGCCTCTGCAGGGTTGAAAGCGGTCATCACGTGGGAAGCGAAAGCCAACGCTGGAAAAATGGACTACCAGGTGGGCAACTCCCTGCGTCCGGGCGACATTGTCCTGATGCACTTCAGGCCGGAGTTCGCCGCAGACTTTGCGGCTTTCCGAGCGGCCCAGTTGGCGGCCGGGCTCGAAGTGGTGCTGCTCGAGGATTTCCTCGGCGTTGCCCAGTAGCGTTGCCCAGTAGCGACTGGAGCCCGCTGTAGGCTCTCCCCATGGACGTTTCCCGGCTCCGCGAAATCTGTTTAAGCTTTCCGGGGGCCTTCGAGGATTTCCCCTTTGGGCCCGAGACGTCTGTGTTCAAGGTGCGGGCCGCCGTCGCCGGTGGCGCCCGGCACGAGGCCAAGATGTTCGCCCTCTCCGCGATGGATCCGGAGAATTGGTCGGTGAGCTTGAAGTGCGAGCCGGCGTTGGCTGAGCAGCTCCGAGCCGCCCACCCCGAAATCGCCGGGGCTTGGCACATGAACAAAACCCACTGGAACGGTGTGCGGTTGGACGGCGCCCTGCCCGATGACATGGTCCGCGACATGGTGGAGGATTCTTACGATCTCGTGGTTGCCACCCTGAGCCGCAAGCAGCAGGAACAGCTGGGTTGGGCAAGGCTCTCGCGGGCCGCCGAAAGGCTCTGACGGACTATTTCAACCCTCCGCCGAAAGATCACGCTTTGACAAATGTTGATCGAAACTGGCCCGAAATATTGATTTTCAATCACCCGTGGTGAAGTATGTCACACGAAGGTTGGTGCTGCCAGAGCGCCAACCCAGACTGTCTGACTGAACGGCCGCTGCCGCGCCAGTCGACATAAACGAGTCACTGGAGGGTTTGGAAATGAACGTTCAGCATCAGTCTGTTGGCCGCCGCGGATTCCTGCGCGGGGCACTCGCTGCAGCAGTCCTCGTTCCCATGGGAGGCTCCCTTGCCTCCTGCGCGGGGAGCGGCAGCAGCAGCAACGCCGGCCCCACGGGAGCTGTCTCTGACACCAACCCGTTCGGCATGGCCGACAAGGCCACTGTCGACGCCGTGATCTTCAAGGGCGGCTATGGCATCGATTACGTCGATTTCGCCGGCAAGGTCCTGGAAAAGAACCACTCCGGCTCCACCGCCAAAATATCGCCCTCCACGGACATCGCCCAAGAACTCCAGCCGCGCTTCGTTGGCGGCAATCCGCCGGACTTGATTGACAACTCCGGCGCCAAGGCCATCGGTTTCAGCACCATCCTGGCCCAACTGGAGGACCTTACCAGCGTGGTCGAGGCCAAGAACCTCGAAGGCAAGGTCATCAAGGACACGTTGTACACCGGTGTGTTGGCGCCAGGTACCTTCGACGGCAAATTGGCTGCGCTTAACTACGTGCTGACCGTCTATGCCATGTGGTACTCGGATTCACTACTGAAGGCCAATGGTTGGTCAGTCCCCAAAACGTGGGATGAAATGTATGCCCTCGGCGAGCAAGCCAAAGCCAAGGGAAAGTACCTGTTCGTGTGGGGCAAAGAAGCGGCGACGTATTATCAGGAGATGGCGATCGCCTCAGCTATCAAGGAAGGCGGCGACGACGTCCGCCTCGGGTTGGAAAACCTGAAGGCCGACTGCTGGTCCCACCCCGCGATCCAGTCCGTTTTCACGGCTTTGGAGAAGATCGTGAAAGCAGGCTACTTCAAGCCCGGTGGCTCCGGTACCCAGTTCACCGCGGCGCAGGCACAGTGGACCAACACCCAGGAAGCAGTGTTCTACCCATCGGGTTCTTGGATCGAAAACGAAATGAAGGACCAGACCAAGGCCGGCTTCAACATGACAGGCGCGCCGGTTCCCTCGGTGACTGCCAGCCCCAAGAAGCCATACACCTCTCTTCACAGCGCGGCCGGTGAGCCCTACGTTGTTCCGTCCCAGGGCAAGAACGTCGCAGGCGGCAAGGAGTTGCTCCGAGTGATGTTGTCCAAGGATGCCGCAACCAACTTCGCCAAGACCAAACTCGCCCCCACCATCGTCAAGGACACGGTTCCCGCAGACGGTTTCGGATCCACCGCCTTGGTCTCCCAAACCAAGTTGCTGAGCGACGCCGGCGAGAACATCTACACCTGGAATTTCATCGACCTTTACGGTACTAACAAGGACCAGCTGGTGGTGTGGAACACCTTCCTTGACGGGAAGTCGGACGTCGCCACCCTGACATCGGACCTCCAGAAGATCAGCGACAAGGTCCGTAACGACAGCTCGGTCAAGAAGATCGAAGTGAAGTGACTGCAATGAAACGCCGGCGCAAGCCGTTGACGTGGGACAAGATCAGCTTCTTTGCGGTGTTCCTTGGACTTCCGCTGGCAATCTATCTCCTTTTCGTGATCTGGCCTTTCGTCCAGGCCTTTGGGTACTCCCTGACTGACTGGTCAGGGTTCTCGCCCACACAGAACTTCATTGGGCTACAGAATTACACCAAGATCTTCACGGATGACATCTTCATGAAGGCCATGGGGAACAACGTCCTCCTGGTGATCTTCCTGCCGATCATCACCATTATCCTCAGCCTGATACTCGCATCCTTGGTAACAGTGGGTGGAAGCAGCAAAGGGCAGATCAAAGGTCTCAGGAACTCCAGCTTCTACAGGGTGGTCTCCTTCTTCCCCTACACGATTCCAGCGATCGCCATTGGAATCATGTGGGGCCAGATCTATGACCCCTCCGGAGGATTGTTGAACGGGTTGCTCAGGGGCGTTGGCCTGAATCAATTCAAGGACTTCGCTTGGCTGGGTGACAAAAGCACGGCCATGGTGGCCACGATGTTCGTGATCGTCTGGGGTTTTGTGGGCTTCTACATGGTGCTGTTCGTCGCTGGCATCAAAGGTATTCCGGCTGAGCTTTTCGAGGCGGCAAGGATCGACGGCGCCGGCCGTTTCCGCACCGCTGTTTCCATCACCATTCCCCTGATCCGCGACAACATCCAGACGGCGTACATCTACATGGGAATCCTGGCGCTGGACGCGTTTGTCTACATGGCCGCGCTTAACTCCGGGGGCGGCCCGGACAACTCCACCCTGGTTATGTCGCAGCAACTGTTCTTCACAGCGTTCAGCAAGGGCCAGTTCGGCTTGGCCAGCGCCATGGGAGTGGTACTGGCCTTGGCAACCCTGATCTTCTCCGGCCTGGTGTTCGTTGTTAATCGGCTCACTGGCGGAGACAAGGATGTGAGCCTGTAATGTCAACCAAAGTCTCAGCTCCGCAAATGAAGTCGCTGCACTTCCAACCGCGGACGCCGACTGCCACCACAAGCGACAGGCTAGTCGGCGCGGTCTCGCACACCGCGTTGACGATATGGACAGTTATCGTCATCCTTCCGTTGCTGTGGACGTTCATGTCCTCCTTCAAGACCTCGAACGAGATCTTCGCATCGCCGTTCTCCCTCCCGGGTGAATGGAGGTTCGACAACTACACCAGGGCTTGGAGCGAGGCAGGCATTGGAAGTGCCTTCCTCAACTCCATTGTGGTTGTCGCTGCGGCATTGGTGATCGTAATGGTGCTGGGTGCCATGTGCGCCTACGTGCTGGCCCGGTACACCTTTCCCGGCAGCAGGGCCATTTACTACCTGATGCTGGCCGGCCTGACGTTTCCGATCTTCCTGGCCATGGTGCCGCTGTTCTTTGTCCTGAAGAACATGGGTTTGCTGAACACCCTGCCCGGGCTGATCCTGGTTTACGTGGGCTTCGCGCTTCCGTTCACGGTGTTTTTCCTGTTCTCCTTCTTCAAGTCGCTGCCCCACGAAATTACCGAGGCGGCGGCCCTGGACGGAGCGGGGGAGTGGCGGACGTTCTTCCAGGTCATGCTGCCGATGGCCAAGCCCGGACTCGCGTCGGTTGCCATCTTTAACTTCCTCGGTTTGTGGAACCAGTTCCTCATTCCGGTGTCCATCAATGCAGCGGGCCCGCGCGTCCTTTCACAAGAACTCGCAGCCTTCGCCGGCCAGATGGGCTACGCCGTGGACTATGGCGCGCTGTTCGCAGCCGTCAGCGTCACCGTCATCCCTGTGCTCATTGTCTATGTGATCTTCCAGCGCCAATTGCAGGGTTCGGTCTCGCAGGGAACCTCCAAATAGGCACGACCCGGAAGTAGCACAACAAAGCCAAAACAGCGTTCGACGGCGGTCCTCACCTCACGGTGCGGGCCGCCGTCGGGTTTTCAGTTCTGAGGTGACAGGATGGAACGGTTCTGTAGTGCAACGAAAGGCAGCAGCCCGTGATCTTCATTGTGGTCAAGTTCCAGGTCAAGCGCGACTGGTCCGAACGTTGGCTGGACCTGGTGGCCGACTTCACCGAAGCGACCCGCGCCGAGCCCGGCAACCTGTGGTTCGACTGGTCGCGCAGCGTGGACAACCCCAACGAGTTCGTCCTCGTGGAAGCATTCCAGGACGACGCCGCTGAGGCCCACGTCAGCAGCGAACACTTCAAAAAGGCCATGGCGGACATGCCTCAGGCGTTGGTGGAGACTCCCCGTATCATCAGCCGGCAGATCGACGCCAGCGGATGGGACCGCATGGGTGAGCTGACCATCGCGTACTAATCCTCGCTGTGCAGTTCCCGCGGCCGCGCGCTGAGCAGCTCAAACTCAGGGCGGCCCGCCACGAACCGTTCAACGGCGTCGAGCACCTGCTGGAGATGGGCGTGGTCCGGGGCCACCAGCGCCGCGCCGATCAAGGCGCGGCGGTGTTGGTCCTGGAGGCCCGTCTCGGCCACCGAAACCTCGAAGCGCCGCTTGAGTTCAGCCAGCAGGGGCCGCACCAGCGAGCGCTTCTCTTTGAGGCTATGGACGTCCCCCATGAGGACATCGAATTCAATCCAACCGATCCACATAGTTCATTATTGTCATACCGACTTGATCGAATCTTGACACAACTCAGCAACACGTCTTGAGTTCTGCCCGGCAGTGTATGGAAGGGCGGCCGCATCCGGCCGTCCATACTCTTTCGCTGCCTAGTTACTCAGGACTGACAACGTGCCCCGAACCCCCGTCACGACCACTTTGAAACGCCCCGTTCTCCTGGCCTGCGCCGCCACGCTCCTTTTCTCGGGCGTGGCAGCACCGTCAGCACTGGCGGCTGGCCCTGCCCAGGGAGCGGGCTACCAAACGAGCTCCAGCGTGTCGGCGCTCGCAGGCCAAGCTGAGCAAACCTTGGTTGTCCCAGTAACAGCGGGCTTGGCACCCACCCGGGTCAGAGGCACGGTAAATGTATCGGGCAAACCCGAGGGGACCATCCGGGCAACGGTGAACGGCCGGGTGGTGTTGGAGGCCAACGCTGCCGCTAACCTCCCGCTTGATGCCGCGGTGTCCGCCGCCGATGTCACGGACCAGCAACTGATCGTGGGGCTGCAGTTCGAACCCCTCAATCAAGCCAAATGCATCGTGTCCAGCTCCACAGCGACGCTCAAAGGGTTGACCGTTGATTTCTCGGGGACTGCGCAGGCGCCCACCACCATAGCCGAGTTTTTCCCGGCCTCGGTCCCCGCCGTCGTGGTTTCCGTTCCCGCGGATCCTCGCGCTGATGTGTCCGCTGCCGTCATGGCGGCTTCTGCCGCGATCTCGTACCGCTACCCGAATGCATCCGTAAGCGTGGTTCCGGATGCCGAGGTCGCTGGGCGTGTGGCGACCCTTCCGCCGGGCAGCCGTCTGGTTACTGTCCTGCCGGACCAAGGTGAAACCAGCACTAAGCTCGGCACGGCTGCCGGCCTGCCCCAGCTGATCCTCAGCGGCCATGACGAACAACTCCGCACGGCGGCGCGTGCCTTGGCCAGCGATAAGACCGCGCTGGCAGCAGCGGCCGCGGTCACCGGACTCACCTCCGCGCTGCCGGCGTCGCCCGGCCTGACGCAGAGCCTCAAGGACCTCGGCAGCGCGACGCTCAAGCTCTCTGGCTACGGGACGCCGGAATCCTACGTTGGCATCAGCCAATCGCAATTCGGTGGCCCGGTTTCAGCCGTGAAGATCCAGCTCAAGGGAACCCATACGGCCGTCCCCACCAACGCGCAGGCGCAACTCTCGGTGTACTGGAACGATTACCTGCTGAGCTCCCAAAACCTCGACGGCGGAGACAGCTTCTCGGTCGACGCCGATGTTCCTTCCGGGCAGCTTCAGGCAAAAAACGGCCTGCGCATCCGGATGGCTGCATTGCCGGTTGGCGGTGACTGCAACGGTCCCACCGGCGCGATGCCCATGGAGGTAACCCTGGACACTGCCGGAAGCACCGTAACTGCCGTTCGTGGTGCCTCATCGAAGCCAGGCTTCCAGAGCTTCCCGCAGGCCTTGGGGCAGAGCCTCCCCGTGGCGTTTGGTGGGGGTGGCGCCCAGGCGAACACCATCAACGCAGCCACATTGGTGGCGGCCCTTCAGCGTGAGAGCGCACAGTTCCTGGACACCCGTCTGGTCGGCATGGACGCATTCGCTGACTCCGCCGAGTCCGGCTTGGTTGTGGGCGCCACCACAGAGATTGCCAACAAGCTCTCGGCGCCGTTGCGCTTGGCGGAGTTCCGTACCATTTCGCCTGGGGACATCCAGTACGGCGTGGGTACCAACGCGCCGTATGGCGTGCTCGAAGCTTTCGACCAGGGCGGCCGGGACGTGTTGATGTTGGGAGCCTGGACGCCAGGGTCCGACGCCGCGGGGACGGCAACGCTCCAAGGTTCCCTTGCGTCCCATGTGGCCACCGTGGAGGGAGGGTGGGCTTCACTTTCCAGGAACCTGTTGGTGACGCAGCCGGCAGGGACGCCGGTGTTGTTGGACAGCAACGCTGTGGTCCCGCAGAAAGCCGTGACGGACGACTACCGTCCGTACGCATGGTGGATCGGCGCGGCTGTGGTGCTCCTCGTGCTCGCTTTGGCGCTGCGGACGTGGCTGTCACGACGGCGCGCCGCGGCAGCGCGCGCCTACGTGGATGCCGAACTGCACGCGACTGAACCCAGCCAGTCCGAATCCAGCCAGCCCCCCCATGGCGACTAGCGTCTCCATCAGTCCGAGGGCCGCATGGGAACGGCTGGGCGCCCCGGTTCAAGGCCGTAAGGTTCCCGGTACACGGATCATTGCAGTAGCGGCTGCAGTGGTGGGGTATGCGGCCTGCCTTTACTCGATGGGGCATGGCATCAACTTGGAGTACTCCGATGCCCAAAGCCACCTGACCATCGCTCGACGCATCTTTGACAGCAAGGCCCCAGGGTTTGAGCAGCTCGGTACCGTCTGGCTGCCAATGCCCCATCTCCTGCTGGCACCGTTCGTGCTGAACATGTGGCTCTTCAGCACGGGCTGGGCCGCGGGGCTGCTGGGTATCCCCGCCTTGTCAGGTACCGCCACGGGCCTGTACCTGATCGCGGCCCGGCTTGGCCTGGGGCGCTCCGGACGGCTGGCCACCACATTGGTGGTCCTGGCAAACCCCGCGGTCCTGTACGTCTACACCACGGCATTGACCGAGCCGGTGCTGATCATGTGCATTGTGGGCGGGATGGCAGGGTTGGCGCATTGGTCCACCAGCCGGCGTCGCATGAGTGCAGGCGAGTTGGCAGTCTTCGCCGGGATTCCCTCCGCCGCCGCGGTCCTCTCGCGGTACGAGGGCTGGGCGCTGGTGATGACGGGAACATTGTTTGTCTTCATCGTGGCCAAACGCCGGACAGGCCGTTGGCGGGAAGCATTCGTTATGGCCGGCGGCTATGTCATGGTGCCCGCCGCTGCTGTGGCGTGGTGGATCTCTTACAACTGGGCCGTGTACGGCAATCCGCTGGAGTTCATGTTCGGGCAGTACTCCGCGTACGCGCAACAGAAAAGCATTACCGACGGCGGCCTGTTGCCCACCAAGGGAAACCTCGGCCTCACACTGGCTACTTTCCACTGGTCGCTGCTGGAGACGGTGGGCGTCGTCGTCCTCGTTTTGGCCGCGTGCGGCGGCGTTGTCCTCGTCTTTCGGCGCGGCCTGGCCAACAGCACCCTGTTGGTGGCCGTGAGCGGCAGCGCGTACGCGTTTGCGTTGGTGAGCCTGTTTCTGGGGCAAACGGCCATCAACAACGATCATTCTCTGCCTACCTCGTGGTGGAACAACCGTTTTGCCCTCACGGCGCTTCCTCTGCTGGCCATTCTCGTAGCAGTAGCGGTCGAGGAGTTGGCTCGTCCCAAAAAAGTCCGCCGGTGGCTGATAGGAGCGCTCCTGGCGGCCCTGTTGGTCCAAAACGTCTGGTGGAGCGCGGATCCCGCGGCCAGGCTTGCCGTACTGGCCGAGGGAAAGATGTCAGCGGATTCCACCACGAATTCCACCGCCGCTGCCCGTTGGCTCCACGAGCAATACCAATCCGGTGGCATCCTCATGGACGAGAGCGCGCGCGGGAACGCGGTGCTCCCCGTGTTGGGCATCCCGCTCAAGGATATTTTCAACAGGGCTTCGGGTGACTACTTTGCTCCCGCGCTGAGAGCCCCGTCCAAGTACGCCAAGTGGGTCTTTGTCAACGTCGAAGGCGGCACAGGGGCAACGGACTCCGGCCCCACGGATCTGGTCTACCAGGCGATCCTGAAGGACCCGTCTTTCCCGGTCCGGTACTCCTTGGCCTTCTCCACACCGACCCACCGGATCTATGAAAGGACCTCAGACTCATGACGCCGCCTCTCCACCGAGGTACCCCCGGGCTGGACAGGCAGCCGATCGGACAAGCTTTGATTGCGGCGGGCCTCATCAGTCCTGAGCAGCTTGGGCGTGCCCTTCGCCGTGCCTCCAGCGAAGGGGGACTCCTGGGCAGGCACCTTATCCTCGAAACCGGGCTGGACCGCCGTCGTGTCTATGAGGTGCTGGCCCGGCAGTGGGACGCACCGCTGGTGGACCTGGTAGCTGAGCCCACTGATGACGAGCTTATGGAGCAGCTCAATTTCAGCTCGTTGGGGGAGCCGCAGTGGCTGCCTTGGCGGTTGGATGACGGTGTCCTCACGCTCGCTACGGCTGTGGCGCCGTCGGAGGACATCGCGGCGGACGCCCGCGGGATCTTCGGAGTGGACGACGTCGAATTCCGCACCACTACGGACTGGGACATCAACCAGTCCATCCAGCGTTCCTTCCGCCGCCACCTCCTCTACGAGTCCGCTGAGCGGCTCGCAGAAGAACGGCCGGGGGAGTCGGCGCGCATAGCCTTGACGCCATGGCAGTGGTACCTTCCCTTGGTCCTCCTGGCAACCACGGTGGTTGCGTTCCTGGTGGAGCCGCTCACCGCGGTGACGGTGTTGCTGGCAACGGCAAACGTCGTTTTCCTGGTGAGCATCGGCTTCAAATCCTTGGCCAGCCTCCGCCGCCCGTTCGACCTGATCCGGGACGCGGGCACCGCCAAAGCAAGGGACCGTGAAAGGGCGCGGCGAGGACTTCCACCCATGACCGGAGAGCGAGTCCCGGACGGTGATCTTCCGGTCTACACCATCCTGGTTCCGGTATTCCGGGAAGCCAACATCATCGACAAACTTCTCACCAACCTCGGCCGGCTGGACTACCCGCGGTCCAAGCTGGACGTCTTGGTCCTCCTCGAAGAAGACGACGCCGAAACCATCGCAGCAGCCAAGGCGTCCAGGCCTCCGGAATACGTGCGCATCCTGATCGTGCCAAGGGGGGAGCCGCAAACCAAGCCACGCGCATGCAACTACGGGCTCACCTTTGCCAGGGGTGAGTACGTGGTTATTTACGACGCCGAAGACCGGCCCGAGCCAGGTCAGCTCCGGGCATCCATCGCGGCATTCCAGCAGGACGAGTTCGAACGCAGGCACCTCAACCCACACCGCAAGCCCCTCATCTGCGTGCAAGCGGCCTTGAACTACTTCAACGCCGACCAGAACGTCCTCACACGCATGTTCACCATCGAATACACGCACTGGTTCGATTCCATGCTCCCGGGACTGGACAACTCAGGTATCCCGCTGCCCTTGGGCGGGACCTCCAACCATTTCGTGACGTCCTTGCTCAAAGAGGTTGGAGCGTGGGACCCGTGGAACGTCACTGAAGACGCGGATTTGGGACTCAGGGCCGCCGTGGAAGGTTACCGGGTGGGAGTCATCAACTCCACCACCTGGGAGGAAGCGTGTTCGCAGGTTCCGGCCTGGATCAAGCAGCGCACGCGGTGGATCAAGGGGTACATGGTGACCTCCGCTGTGAACACCAGGAACTCCCTGCGCTACATCAACAGCACGGGCGTGGCCGGCGCCGTCGGGTTTCTGGGTTTGATCCTTGGGACGCCGCTGGCTTTCCTGGCGTACCCGCTGGTTGTCGGCTTCACCATCGTGACGTACGTGGGCTACGACGTCGTCGGGCTGGTGTTGCCCTCGTGGTTGCTGGTAGGCGGAGTGGTTTCCATGCTGTTCGGCAACGCCATGATGATTGTGGTATCCGGTGTAGCCACCCTCCGGCGCCATGGCTGGCGGATCGCGATCTTCGCCCTACTTAACCCGTTCTACTGGGTGTTGCATTCCGTGGCTGCCTGGCGTGCCGCCTGGCAGATGCTGACGAGTCCGCACAAATGGGAGAAAACCCCGCACGGCTTGGAGGAAGAATTCCACGACGACGGCCACTGGGCTGGATAACTCAAAAGACTGCGTGACTCACCGGCTCGCTGCTTGAGCCATTCTTGAGCCAATCTTGAGGCAACGCCGCAGGGAGGTTGAGCCGGCTGCGCGACACTTGCTCCAAAGGCTCATGCAGGACCAGCTGAGGGGGTTGGACCGTGGTGCTGGATTCGTTTTCAGTGAGGGTTGCTTTGGGGGTGGTCACGGTCACCCTCCTGGTGCTTTTCTGCGCATCGTACCGCCGCACACGCTCCCCTTACGCCGGCTGGTGGAGCGTAGCCCTCCTCGAATTCATGCTGGGCAACACGGCATTCCTGCTCAACGGCACTGTGCACCAGCAATGGGCAAATCCAGCGGGCAATGTGTTGGTGGTAGCCGGAGCCTTCAGCGTCTGGGCCGGTGCCCGTACCCTGCGGGACTTGAGAGCCGCTCCGTGGCAGCTCGCCGTGGGTCCTGGGATCACAGCCATCGCTTCCTTTCTCGAAAATCCCGCCGTCAACGTTTGGTCCGGCGGCTTCGTGTACCTGGCGATGATGACGGCCGGTATCAGTCTCGCCGCCCGAGACCTTTGGTTTATTAAGGCCAACCACTCCCAGGTCCACAAGGCACTGTCCTTGGCCGCTTGGCTCTTGGCCGTCTACTACTTGGGACGCTGGGTGGTCTACGCAACGCAAGGTCCCGCCAGCGCAACCTTCAAGACCTACTTTGGCCCGGCTCCCTCGGGGCTGGTCTCCATGGTGCTGTTAGTGACGGTGTCCTTCAGCATGACGGCCCTCAGCACCGATCAACTCATCAAGGGACTCCGGGAGCGCGCCACGCGGGACCACCTGACGGGCTTGTTGAACCGCGGAGCGTTCCTTGAACTGGCCAACTCGGAGTTGAAGCGATTGCGCTCCAACGAGTCCGGTGCGGCGGTGGTCCTCGCGGACTTGGACAACTTCAAGGCCGTTAACGACGAATACGGTCATGGGGCGGGCGATGCGGCGTTGAAGGCCTTCGCGGATGCCTGCAGTGCCTCGGTGCGGTCCACGGACTTGATCGGGCGCTACGGGGGCGAAGAGTTCATCCTCTTCCTTCCGGGCGCCACCCAAGAGCGAGCCCAAAGCATTGCGGCGGAAATCAGCCGGCACATGGCAGCAACCAAGGTTCCCGAAGGTCTCACTTTCCCCACCATCAGTTACGGTGTGACCGCCAGCAGCCCCGCCCTCGCCAGCCTCAATTTCATGATCGAGGTAGCGGACGCGGCCCTTTACAGCGCCAAGGCACTAGGAAGAAACCGGATTGTAGGAGCGGATCGCCCTGGGGCGGCCACCATCGCGGATGAGGCAAGATCATGAATGAATTGACCACCAGGATCCAGATCCAGCACAACCAGGAGCTCTCGGCGTTCCGCCAGGACATCACCAGCCCCTCCTATCGGAGCAGCACATCGGCTTCATTGAACGCGGACCGCCGCTCGGTCCGGATGGCGCCAGTGCAGTCGGTGGGGGACGGCAACGCGAACTTGACCATAGTAGCCGACGTCGAAGGCCTCGCCTGGTTGACGGCCGACAAGGGCCTCCTGGGCAGTTGCATCACCGTATCCATAGCGGGGCACCGGCGAAACACCGGCACCCGCGTACACCTGCCCCTCGCCGAATGCGATGCGTGGATCGAAGCCATACTTGGCGGTTCCTGGATCACGCATGTGTACCGGGCCGGGAAGAAAGTGGAGTCCGACGGGAAGCTGGACATCGCGTCTTATCGAGTCTTCTTGGATGAGCGGCGCCACCCCGTGTCCAAGCCATCGGCCGTGGCCGATTCCAGCCTCCGGCGCTTGGAAGAATCGTGAGGTCCAAACACCCGCCTCCCGCGGAGTTGGACCCCAGGATCGGGAAATTGGAGCGCCACGTCCAGGCGCTGATGCAGGAACTCCACCAAGCGCGCTATGAGCAGCGGCGCGAATCCCTCCGAGACCCACTCACCGGGTTGGCTAACCGCTTGGCCTTGGTGAAGGCTTTCATCCAGGCGCAGGACGCCATGAAGCGCGGGGCCTCGCCCCCTGCCCTCCTCCTGCTGAATTTGGACGGGTTCAAGGCGCTGAAGAATTCCGCCGGATACGCTGCCGCGGACCAGACCCTGGTCACCGTGGCCATGCGCATCCGCTCCGCAGTGCGGGAGAACGACGTCGTCGCTCGCCTTGGTGGCGACGAGTTCGCGATACTCCTCCCCGCCACCGCCCAAGGCAAGGCAACCGCCGTCGGGAATCGCATTCTTGCCGCGCTGGAACCGAGTATCGACCTCGGCAACAACAGCATCAGGTGCCGGGCCAGTTTGGGGCTGCGGATCGCCGAGCCGCACCACAGCCCCGAAGACCTGCTCCAGGAAGCCGACATGGCCATGGAGGAGTCCAAGAGCGAGGGCCGGAACAAGCTCAAAGTATTTGATCCCGACATGTTGCACGCACGGCAGCTCCAGCGGCAGATCGTCGGGGAACTGCGGGAGGCCATCCGCTCGGACCAGCTGGTCCTCTACTATCAGCCGATCGTTGACCTGGCCACAGGCAAGATCAAAGGCAGCGAGGCTTTGGTCCGTTGGAACCATCCGGTGCACGGCATCATCATGCCGGACCAGTTCGTTCCCGTGGCGGAGGCAACCGGGTTGATCGCCGAGCTGGGCAGGTGGGTCCTGCGCGCCGCTGTTGGTCAACTGCGGCGGTGGCGACTTAATGAGAGCACCGCGCGGCACAAATTCTCCATGCAAATCAATGTCTCTGCCGCGGATCTTCAGAGCCTGGAGTTCGTGGACGACGTCCGTGAGGTCCTCGCGGGAGCAGGGCTGCCGCCGGAATCCTTGGTTCTGGAGCTCACCGAGAGTGCCATCATCCACAACAACGAGCTGGACCGGTACACGCTGGCGAGCCTGCAGCGGCTGGGCGTGGGCTTGGACATCGACGATTTCGGCGCAGGCTACTCGTCCATGGGCTACCTGCGGAAGTTACCGGTAGGCCGGGTCAAAGTGGACAAGCAGTTCGTGCAGGAGCTTGGCCGGGACCCGGAGCAGTTGGGATTCATCGCGGCGATCCAGCGGGTCATTCGTTCATGCGGGCTGGAAGGGGTCTGGGAAGGAATCGAGACCGCCGAGCAGGCCGAAGCCCTCCGGAGTATTGGTTGCACCAGCGGGCAGGGCTACTACTTTGGCAGGCCCCTGCCGGAACCGGAGTTCACGGCCCAGCTGGCCCGGCAATCCGTGTGGCCAGCCAGCTAATGCCGCCAGCGCAGCTGCGGCCAGCGCAGAAACAGGAAACGCGGGGCCCCATGTGTGGCCCCGCGTTTCCTTAGCTCGTCCTAGCCGAAGTACTTCGGCAGGGTAGCTTCGTGGGCTTCCTTGAGAGCCTCCAAAGACAGCTCGTCCACGCCGTTGATCTCCAGCTTTCCACCGGCGGCGTCCACAACGCCGATCCGGAGGTGGGCGAAGCCGCGGGCGGTGCACATGTCCTTGAAGCGGACTTCCTCCGAGCGGGGCACGGACACGATGGCCCGGGCCTGGGACTCGGAGAACAGTGCGGTGAACAGGTCCACGCCGTCGCGCTCCATGAGCTCTTCAAGCGCGATGCGCGCACCCACGCCGTAGCGCAGCGAGGACTCAACCAGGGCAGCTGCAAGGCCACCTTCGGAGAGGTCGTGAGCGGCGTCAACCATGCCGTCGCGTGAAGCGTTGATCAGGATTTCTCCCAGTTCACGTTCCGCGGCGAGGTTTACCTTCGGCGGCAGGCCACCGAGGTGCCCACGGAGGTTGGACCATTCCGAACCGTCCAGCTCTGCCGCGGTGGTACCCAACAGGTAGATGGCCTGGCCGTCTTCGCGCCAGCCCGACGGCGTGCGGCGGGCGACGTCGTCGAGCTTGCCGAGGACTGCCACCACAGGGGAGGGGTGGATCGGCGTGGTGCCGGTCTGGTTGTACAGCGAGACGTTGCCGCCGGTCACCGGTATGCCGAGCTCCATGCAGGCGTCCGAGAGGCCACGGATGGCTTCGGCAAGCTGCCACATGACATCAGGATCCTCGGGTGAACCGAAGTTCAGGCAGTCACTGACGGCCATGGGAACAGCGCCTGATGTTGCGACGTTGCGGTAGGCCTCAGCCAACGCGAGCTGTGCACCCTGGTACGGCTCAAGGTAGGTGTAGCGGCCGTTGGCGTCGGTGGCCAGGGCAACACCCAGGCCGGTTTCCTCGTCAACGCGGACCACGCCGGCGTCGTCCGGGAACGCCATGGCAGTGTTGCCGCCAACGTAGCGGTCGTACTGGTTGGTGATCCAGGACTTGCTGCACATGTTCGGCGATGCCACGAGCTCAGTGACGGCTGCGGCCAGCTCGGATGGAGCCGACGGGCGGCCGGCATCCTCGACGGAACCGGTGAAGGAGTTTGCCTGGACCGAGTCCTGCCACTCCGGGCGGGCAAACGGGCGGTCGTAGACCGGGCCGTCGTGCGCAACGGTGCGTGGATCGACGTCGACGATCACTTCGCCTTCCCAGGTGATGATGAGGCGGCCTGTGTCGGTCACTTCACCCAACCAGGAGTACTCCACGGCCCACTTGTCCATGACGGCTTCGAACGCTGCGATGTTTTCCGGGGTGACCACGGCCATCATGCGTTCCTGCGACTCGGACATGAGGATCTCGCCCGGGGTTAGCGTAGGATCGCGCAGCAGGACGGAGGTGAGTTCAACTTCCATGCCGCCGTCGCCATTGGAGGCGAGCTCGGACGTGGCGCAGGAAATACCAGCGGCACCAAGGTCCTGGATTCCTTCAACCAGCGAACCCTTGAAGAGCTCCAAGCAGCACTCGATGAGCACCTTCTCGGCGAAGGGGTCGCCCACCTGGACAGCCGGACGCTTGGAGGGCTTAGTGTCGTCGAAGGACTCCGATGCCAGTACCGAAGCGCCACCAATGCCGTCGCCGCCGGTGCGTGCACCGAACAGGACAACCTTGTTGCCCTTGCCCGATGCGTTGGCCAGGCGGATGTCCTCGTGGCGCATGACGCCCACGGCCAGAGCGTTCACCAGCGGGTTGCCCTGGTAGACGGAGTCGAACACCATTTCGCCGCCGATGTTCGGCAGGCCCAGGCAGTTGCCGTAGCCACCGATGCCGGCAACGGCACCGTGCATGACGCGGGCGGTGTCCGGGTGGTCGATCGCACCGAAGCGCAACGGGTCCATCACGGCAACCGGGCGGGCGCCCATGGAGATGATGTCGCGGACGATGCCGCCGATGCCGGTAGCGGCACCCTGGTAAGGCTCAACGAACGACGGCGAGTTGTGGGACTCGATCTTGAACGTCACGGCCCAGCCGTCGCCCAGGTTGGTGACGCCGGCGTTCTCGCCGATGCCAACCAGCATGTCCTTCTTCATTTCCTCGGTGACCTTCTCGCCGAACTGGCGGAGGTGGTTCTTGGAGGACTTGTAGGAGCAGTGCTCGCTCCACATGACGGAGTACATCGCCAGCTCGGCGCCGGTGGGGCGCCGGCCGAGGACCTTGACGATCTCGTCGAACTCGTTCTGCTTCAGGCCAAGCTCGGCCCAGGGGAGTTCGGTGTCAGGGGTCTTCGCAGCGTGCTCAACGGTATCGATGTTGAACTTCTTGGTGGTTTCCGTGGTCACTTGCTGCCTCCCACAATTTTGGTCAAAACGGAGGTGAAGAACCCCAGTCCGTCGGTGTCAAGGCCACCTGTTCCGTCCAGCGATTCCGGACCGAATCCGGCCTCCACTGCGTGCTCGGGGTGCGGCATGAGGCCCACCACGTTGCCGGCAGCGTTGGAGATGCCGGCGATGTCGCGGCGGGAACCGTTCGGGTTGAAGCCCACGTAACGGAACACCACGCGGCCTTCAGCTTCAAGGGCGTCCAGGGTCTTCTCGTCCGCGATGTACTGGCCGTCCTGGTTCTTCAGCGGCACAGTGATTTCCTGGCCGTCCTGGTAGTCCAGGGTCCACGCGGTGTTGGCGTTTTCCACGCGAAGGACCTGGTCCCGGCAGATGAACTTCAGGTGGTCGTTCTTGATCATGGACCCGGGCAGCAGGTGCGACTCGGTCAGGATCTGGAATCCGTTGCAAATACCCAGGACAGGGAGTTTTGCGTCGGAGTTTGCAGCCTTGACGATCTCGGACATCAGCGGCGCAAACCGCGAGATGGCGCCCGCCCGGAGGTAGTCGCCATAGGAGAAGCCGCCGGGGATGATCACGGCGTCCACGTCGCCGAGTTCGGAATCGGCGTGCCACAGCGGCACCGCCGTGCCACCTGCAAGCCGCACTGCGCGGGCGGCGTCGCGGTCGTCAAGGGTGCCGGGGAAAGTGACGACGCCGATTTTGGCGCCGGCGAGTTTGCGGGCACCATTGGCGTCGGCGGCGACGGCCACGGCCTCGCCAATCAAAGGGATGGACGTCATATCAGGCCTCGACAACCTCGACGTTGACGACGTCTTCGATGACCGGGTTGGACAGGAGTGTCTCGGCAGCTTCGCGGGCCTGGGCCAGGATAGCGTCGGTCACCTCGCCGTCGACAGTCAGTTCAAATCGCTTGCCCTGGCGGACTGCGCTGAAGCTGTTGAAGCCGAGGCGGGGCAACGCGCCCACGATAGCTTTCCCCTGGGGGTCCAGAATCTCGGGCTTGGGCATGACGTCAACGACGATCCGGGGCATCCGGTAACTCCTGTGCGTGAGTTGGGTGAACCTTAGATAAGGCTGCCGCGGAGGTGCCGTCTCACGCCGTTCTGTCATGAGGGCGCTCCGCGAGCTTGCACGACTATTCTACCGGGAGCGGCGCACTTACCCTATTCAGCCCGCTTCCGCGAGGACCACCCGCCGGGCCGGCGGAAATCGCGAGTTGAAGGCCCGACGTCGGCACCCTGTTGCCTCACGTCAATAGGTCCGGGAAGCGTGGTTCGTTGCCTCATGTGAA
>NZ_JARVTA010000019.1:0-37740 GCF_030208915.1 Arthrobacter sp. efr-133-TYG-104 | reverse complement strand
CCACCCACACCCCACAGGGTCCAGGATCGCTCCGGAGCAACTTTTCAAACTTACCCGAATCTACCGCATGAAGCAAACCAGATCCCGGGCCTCCCCTACCAATCAGACGCACACAAAATGCGCTAACTAAATTGATAATTTGAAGGGAGTTTGGCCGCCATATTTCCGCATCAGCGGCGGCGACTCGAATTACTTTACACGCGCCCCGCCGCCAAACCAAATCCACGTGAACACCTTGGAAACCCCCGTAAATACCCGTAAATACGCGCCAAACAGGCCCAATACGGGGTTCAAAGCAGCCAAATACCCCGTGACGTTTTCCAGTGAAGCCCATCACATGCCGAAAGATCCAGGGCAGGTGGGAGGGCAAGCACCAGGGAGCCTCAGTGACCGCCGGTTCCCTCGGTCTTGCGCATCATGGCCCCAAGCACCACGGCTGCAAGGGCAACGATGGTTGCAGCCAGGAAGGCCGCTTGCATGCCGGCCACCAATCCGGAGCTCGCGGAGACCGCAGCGTAGATGGACACCAAGAGCGCGGTTCCCGCTGCACCCGAAACCTGCTGCGCCGTGCTGATGATCGCCGAACCATGTGAGTACAGGTGCGGCGGGAGGGGGTTGAGCCCGGTGGTGAAGGCTGGGGTGAAGAGCAGGGCCAAGCCGAAGCTCAGCGCAACGTGCAGCACGATGACCCAAGCAAGAGCGCTCGACTCATTCAGCCGGGAGAACTGCCACAGCGTCAGTGCCATCAACACGGACCCGGACACGGTCAAGGGCAACGGACCCACCTTGTCGAAAATCCGGCCGATAACCGGACCCAGCAAACCCATGGCCAGGCCGCCCGGCAACAGCGCCAGTCCGGTCTCCATGGGCTGCAAGTGCAGGGTGTTTTGCAGGTAGAGGGGTAGCAGGATGACGCCTCCGAAGAGGGACATCATGGCAACCACCATCAGCAGCGTTGACACTGTGAACATGCGGAACTTAAAGGCGCGAAGATCCAACAGCGGCGCGTCCGACTTCTGGAGCCGCAACTGCCGGAAAATAAACAGCGCCAAACAAAGGACCCCGACTACCAAGGCCACAACCGGAACGGTTCCGGCGTTCGCGCCACCAATCTGGCTCAGGCCGTAGACCAGCCCACCAAAGGCCGGAACGGTGAGGATCACGGAGGTAACATCCAAGGTGGTCTTGCCGCGCTCCCCCACGTTGGTGAGGTACTTGGCACCAATGGCGAAAGCCGCCAACGCTACCGGCAACACGAAGACGAACATGAAACGCCACGAAAAGTGGTCCAGGATGATGCCGGAGACTGTGGGCCCCATGGCGGGAGCCACAGAGATGGCGATACTCACGTTACCCATGACTGCACCCCGCTTGGACATAGGAACCAAGGTCAGGATGGTGGTCATCAACAACGGCAGCATAATGGCGGTGCCACCGGCTTGGACGATTCGGGCAAGAAGCAGTACCAGGAAGCCCGGAGCCAGGGCAGCCAACAGCGTTCCACCACTGAAGAGGCCCATCGCCAGCATGAAAGCACCCCGGGTGGTCATTCGCTGCAGAATGAAACCCGTGGTGGGAATGACCACGGCCATGGTCAACATGAAGCCGGTTGCCAACCACTGCACGGTAGACGGAGTCACTTGCAGATCGGTCATCAGCCGCTGGAGCGCGACGTTCATGATGGTCTCGTTCAGGATGACCACGAACGTGGCCACCAACAAAGTGACAATGACCGTCACGGACTCGCGTGACATCTTGTCCGACGTCGTTCCTGACGCTGGAGCCTTCCGCGCTGTGTCAGCGGACGTCTCGGGCCTGGATGGAACGGCTGCCGTTGTTGAACTGGCAGCGCCGGAAACGGCATTGCCGTTGGCGTCGGAAGTGACGTCGGTAGACATGAGGGTCCCTGAAGTTGATGTGGGTGCCCGGCGATCGTTGCCGGTGAAGACAGGAACAGTCTAAACGTCAGCTACATTCCCGTCAGTAGCAAACCCAAACGTTAGGAATCCAGTGGTGCGTTATCTATCAGGCGCACAGGACCCACCTTGGCGGCAATGATCGCGAGCCCTTCGCCCCGGAACGGCGTCTCCCGGCAGTTCTCCGCGAGCGGCTCCAGCGTCAGGGGATCGACGACGTCGAAATAGTCCAGTTCCACCAGCGGCTGGGAGCGGACAAGCTCGACGGCGGACTCGACGTCGAGCGGTTCGTGTGCATTGGCCCGCGCTTCGATGAGGCGCAAAGCCCGCGACAACACCAGCGCGGCGTCACGCTCGACGTCGGACAGGAAACGGTTGCGACTGGAGAGTGCCAAACCGTCTTCACTGCGGACAGTCGGGACGGGGACAACCTCGACAGGGAAATTGAGGTCGGCAACCATGCGTTTCACCAGGGCCAATTGCTGGGCGTCCTTCTGGCCGAAATAGGCGCGGTAGGCCGGCGTCGAACCGTCAAAAGCCGCACCGCTCGGAAGCCCGAGATGCAGCAGCTTGGCGACGACGGTGAGCGCGCCGTCAAAGTGGCCGGGCCGGGAGGCGCCTTCCCATTTCTCGCCCAAGGAGCCGGAGGTGACCCGGACCAACGGCTGGCCACCCGGGTACATCTCATCAACGGACGGTGCGAAGACCAGATCCACGCCTTCGGCGTCCAGCAAAGCCATATCTGCCTCGAGGGTCCGCGGATACCGGTCAAGGTCGACGGCATCCCCGAACTGCAGGGGGTTCACAAAGATGGTGGCCACCACGACGTCGTTCTGGGCCACGGCCGTACGGGCGAGTGCCGCGTGACCTGAATGCAGGGCGCCCATGGTGGGAATCAACCCTTGTGAGCTGCCCCGCTTGGCTCCCAGTAGCCGCGCACTCTCGGAACGCAATTCAGCGGCTGTGGTGACGAGTTTGATGGGCATGGTTCAGTTTCCTTTCGGGGCGTCGGGCTCGGCCTCCAACGCCTCGCCTATCTCGGTGAGTTGTTCCGGGCGCAGGAGCCCACGGTTTTCAGCCCTACGGGCAGTCGCGCGGGCCATGGCTTGGTAAGCGGCCAAGATATCGCCGCCTGCACCACCGTCGTATTCCCTCAGCGCCTGCGCGTGCGCTGAAACGGTACCCACATCGCCGCGCGCGACGGGTCCCGTCAAGGCCGCTTCGCCGGAAGCGAGGGCGTTCTCCAGCGTGGCGCGCAGCAATGGACCCAACAGGGACTCAGGGACGTCGACGCCGATCTCCCGCAGCAGCTGCGATGCTTGCGCAACCAGGGTGACCATGTGGTTTGAGCTGTGCGCCAAGGCTGCATGGTAAAGAGTCCGGTCGGCCTCCGCGATCGCTACCGGTTCTGCTCCCATTTCCACAACCAAGGCTTGGGCGATCGGCAACATGGCGGCATCGGCCGTGACGCCGAACGTGCAGTCCATCAGCCGGGTCAGGTCCAAGCTCATCCCCGTGAACGTCATTGCGGGGTGCAGCGCCAACGGAATCGCACCGGCCACGCGCACGGGATTGAGGATTCCGACGCCGAAGCGCCCCGAGGTGTGCGCCACCAGTTGCCCCGGTTGCCAAGCGCCCAGGGCGGCCAACCCGTTGACCAGCTCGCCCAAGGAATCATCGGGGACGGCCAACAACACCAGTTCCGAACGTTCCACGATCTCCTGGATCTCCAGGATGGGAACACCTGGCAGGAGGGTTTCGGCACGCTCCCGGCTGGCCTCGGATACTGCGGAAACTCCGACGACGGCGTGTTCTGCAGCGCGCAGGGCAGCACCGAGGACGGCACCTACCTTGCCCGCGCCAATGATGCCTACTCCGAGTCGACCAGGCCTAGCCATGGTGGTGTGCCTCCTCTTGGATTGATTTCTGCTGGATGCTTGGTGGGGGTTGCGCCGGCAACTGCTCCCTGGATTCGTGCTGCCGGGCCTCACGCGCGCTGGCGGCTTGCTGGTCGAAGAGTTCAACAGCCTGCTCGACGCCGGACTGGAACAGTCGCGGCGAAACCGGGCCCGCAGTGGTGTGCAAGACAAGATCGGCAACGCCAAACAAGCGCGCCAAGGGTCCTTGCTGCAGCGTCATGGATTGGGTCCGCTGGTGCGGGACGATGACGAGGGCACGCCACCAGCGGCCGGACCTGAGCAGTAACGCAGTTCTGGTGGACAGGAACCCGTTGCGTCGCCAACCCAACGGAGCCAACAACCAGGCCCGCCGCGGAGTGGTGACAAAGCCGTCCAGGGGTCCGGTCAGGCCGCGCGGAGCCAACCCCTCAAGGCCCGCGGAAAACACCCGTTCAGGCTGATCAACGCCGGGGTCGGGCAACACGAGCGACAGCATGCGCATGACCTCAGCCTTCCTCCCCACCGGCAACAGCGTGGTGCGGGCTGCGTGCTCGTGCCGCTCGCCTCCCCCGTAACCCGCTACGTTGACATGGATCCGATACCATCCGAAGATCCTCCAGATGGGCGGCTGCGTCACCTTGACGGCTTGGATCCTTCCAGGTGGCAACGTCTGGGCCCGGGTATCCAACAACCCGTACCGGAAGCGGATGCCGTCCGGGGAGATCGCTGCACTGAAGTTGTATCCCTTATTGAACGAACCCCAATAGGCAGCGCCGATGCCCAAGAAAGCCGGGATCAGGGCCAGCAGGATCGCGTCATTATCCGTGTACACGGACAATGCCACGGACGCTGCCGCCCCGAGGACGATTCCCACAGTGTGCTCACTGAGCAGCAGGGAACCCAGGAGGCGAGACGGCGGCACTGACACCACAAGCTGTTCGGGTGCCGCGGCAGCGACATCACCCGCACCCGCAACTCCGGCCGCGCGGGCAAGAATGGTTGCGCGCAGTTGCTTGGCCTGTTCCAGGGGTAGATAGGAAAGGCGCACAGCCGACCGCCCGGCGTCGGCAACATCGAACTTGAGTTCGGCGAGACCCAGGATGCGCGGTAAGAGCGGCTGCACGATATCTATCGCCTGTACCCGATCCAGGCGGGCCTGCCGCTGTTGTTTGAAGAGGAAACCGGTATTGACCCGAACGTACCCCTCGGCCACTTGATAGCGGTAAAAATACCAACTCAGGAGGAACCCGCCGACTGCGAGGAGCAGCACCGCGCCGCCTCCGGCCAGGAGCCACGGCACCCGGGCGTTGAAATGCGGGTCCACGAGGCTCCGGCCCTGCAGCATCCGCTCGAAAGCGTCACGGCCAAAGAAATATACGACGGCGACCAGCCCCACCCAACCACGAACGAACGGGGACGCGGGATGGACGCGGTGCCAACCGGCGTCGACCGTGTGCACGGCCGAACCCGCAGCCTGGCTACCCTTCAAACTCACAGTCCGGCCAGCCTGGCTTCTCCACGGGCCGATAACTGCTCGCGCAACCGGGCGCCCTCCGCCGTCGGGAGGCCAGGTAGATGGGCGTGGGTACCGGCAGCAGCGGTATGGAGTTTCACAGTGCAAAGCCCCAAGGCGCGTTCAACCGGGCCTACGGCAACGTCCACGTATTGCATGCGGCCATAAGGGACCACCAAGGTGCGCTGGAAGAAGATGCCGCGCCGGATGAGGAGGTCATCGTCACGCTCGGCATAGCCGATGGCACGGACTTGCCGTGGAATCAGCACCAACCGCCACAAGGCCACGATGAGCACCAACCCGGGTACGGCGATGGCAAGCCACAACGGCGGCCAATGCCACCCGCCGAACTGCACAAAAACCAAGGGGAGGGCCAGGATGGCAACCAGCAACAGGGTACCGACGGCCCATTCAACCAAGCGCACTGTGACGTACTTAGGTGAGACCTTCAGCCACTGGACGCCGGGCGGGTCAATCGCCGCGGTACGCATACTCGCCTTCACCCTTGGCTTCGCCCCTTCGGGTGTCCGGCCCCGGCGTACCGCCCTCAAAGTCCTCCGGAGGGATGCGGCAGAAACGTTCAACCACCACGCCAACAATGATCATCACCACACCGCCACCGCCCGTCAGCAGGGCGTTGGCAAGAATGCCTTGGTCGCTGCGCAGGCTCCCCACTCCCAAGAGGTCCAAGGAAATGCCGGCATGCCAACCAAACAGCAGGGTGCCCGCGTAAGCGCAGGCTTGGGCCAAAATCAACGTTCGCGCAGCAAGGATCGGGTTCAGCATGTGCTTCTTCTTCCCGTTCCGCCACCGCAGGACGCGGATGCCCATGACCAGCGTGAGCCCGGCGATCACACCCATGGTGACCAAAGCGGAGACTGGAAGCACTGGAGTGGGCATGCTGAAACGGATGGTGCTGGTGCTGGCCAACCAGCCAATGAGGGCGGCGATGACGACCATGACCACCAACACCACAGGGCGCATAGCTTTCATCGCTACTCCACCGCTCCCGCGGCCGGAATGCCGGCGATGTCACCGAAGCCATCGAAGCGGCGGATGTCCGGCATGTCATCGGCGACGGCGGCCAGCTCGGCAACGCTGCGGCCGTTCAATTCCGCATGGGGTTCCAACAGGGACCACGGGTACAGGACGAAAGCCCGCACAGCGGCACGGGGATGCGGCAACGTGAGCACAGGGTCCTCGCTCACCACGTCACCGAAAACGATGATGTCAACGTCCAGGGTCCTGGGCCCCCAGCGGACCTCGCGGGTCCGGTGATGCTTCTGTTCAACTGCATGGCAGTGCTTCAGCAACTCATGCGGCGTTAACAACGTTTCAATGGCCATGACCATGTTCAGGAAGTCCGGCTGTCCCTCGGGACCGCCCACGGGCTTCGTCTGCACCACCGGGGAAACTCCCAGCAGACGGACCTCGGGCGGATCCACAAGATCGGCGACGGCCGTGGACAAAGTGTCGTTGCGTTCCCCCAGGTTGCTGCCTAGGGCCAGGATGGCTTTGGTGTAGGAAGAGGTCATGAGCGTCCCCGGTGCACACTGACGGTGACATCACCGAATGGCACTTCGATAGGAGCCTTGGGTTTGTGGACAGTGACGTCCACGGCCGCCACCATCGGGTAGTTAGCCAGAATTCCGTCAGCGATCCGAACAGCCAACCCCTCGATGAGGTTCAAGGGTTCGCCCTCAATGTGCTTGGTGATCAACTCAGCGACTTCGCCGTAATGCGCCGTGTACTGAAGATCATCTGTTTCAGCAGCCTTGGCGAAGTCCGTGGACAGTACGGCGTCGACGACGAACGGCTGTCCGTCACGTCGCTCGAAATCAAACACTCCATGGTGCCCCACGGCGGTGACACCGGTCAGGGTAATCCTGTCCACAGCAGCCTCCCAATCAGCGGGCTACGCGAGCGGCGACTTTGACGGCGTCAAGACTTGGGCCGACGTCGTGAACCCGGACGGCCCACACGCCCTTGGCGGCGCTCAATGCGGTGATTGCCGCCGTCGCCGCATCGCGCTCAAGTGGCGCCGCTGACTTGCCGGCGACAGTCAGGAGCGAACCGAGGAAGCGCTTCCGGGATGCTGCCACAACAACCGGGTGGCCCAGCGTGAAGAAGCGGTCCAGGTTTGCGAGGATTTCCCAGTTGTGGTCCTCGTTCTTGGCGAAGCCCAGGCCGGGATCAACGATGATCTGTTCGGGGGCGACGCCAGCGGCGTACAGCTTGTCCCGGACACCACGCAGTTCCGCCACGACGTCGTCGGCCACGTTGCCGTACTCGGCCAAGCCGTCCATGGTCACGGCATCGCCACGACGATGGGTCAGGATGTAAGGGACCTTGGTGCGTGCCACAAGTTCCGGCATATCCGGTTCCATGGTCAGGCCGGACACGTCATTGATGATCGCCGCACCGGCCTCAACGGCAGCCGCCGCAGTGGCTGTGTGCATGGTGTCGATGGAAACCAAGGCACCGGCCTTCACCAAGGCCGCAATGACGGGCAGGACGCGCCGCTGCTCTTCCTCTGGCGAAACCGGCTCAGCGCCGGATCGGGTGGACTCACCTCCGACGTCGATGATGTCGGCTCCCGCGTAGAACATCCGCAAACCCAGCGCAATGGCTGAGTCCGGGGTCCGGTGGCTGCCACCATCACTGAATGAATCAGGGGTGACGTTCAGGATTCCCATGACGAGCGTGCGGCCCTTCGGCAGGTCCTGGAACCTGGCCGCCGGGCGCGGCTTGCGAAGAATCGGCAGGGGGTTTGTGGCCGGGCCGGTTCCGGGTGCTGCAGCGAGGGAATCCATTTGCTTACCTTCCGAGTATGAGGCTCATGGCCTCGGCGCGGGTGGCCGGGTCATGGAGTTGACCGCGCACCGCGCTGGTGACGGTCTTGGCGCCAGGCTTGCGGATGCCGCGCATGGACATGCACATGTGTTCGCATTCGACGACGACAATGGCCCCCCGCGGATTGAGGTGCTTCACCAGCGCCTCGACGATCTGCGTGGTGAGCCGTTCCTGCACCTGCGGGCGGCGGGCATAGATATCCACCAGCCGCGCAAGCTTGCTCAGTCCGGTCACCTTGCCGTCATGTGACGGAATATAACCGACATGCGCCACTCCGTGGAACGGCACCAAGTGGTGCTCGCACGTGGAATAGAAGGGGATGTCCTTCACGAGGACAAGCTCTTCGTGGTCGAGGTCGAACGTGGTGGAAAGGACATCCGCAGGGTGCTGATGCAGCCCTGCGAAAACCTCGGCGTAGGCTTTGGCGACCCGTTTTGGCGTGTCCTGGAGGCCGCCGCGATCAGGGTCCTCACCTATGGCCAGCAAAATTTCGCGGACCGCCGCTTCAATGCGCGGGCGGTCCACCTTGTACGCCGAATGGGAGCCCACGGCGGAACCGTGGGCGGCGGCGAGGTCGTCGTCGTCGAAATGAGTCACAGCAGAAGCTTAGCCGTGAAGCGGGGAGTCGTTGCCGGCGTCGGGCTGCGGTGCTTGGAAGGAGTCCTGGCTGCTGACGCCCTGCGCGTGCGGAGCAACAACATCCAATGGCTCGTCCAAGCGGGCCTTCTTGGCTTCCTCCTGCGCTTCGCGGGCGGCACGCTCGGCCCGGCTCTCCACAGGCGGGATGGACTGAACGGGACGCGACTCCTTGGACAACCAGATCTCGCGGAAATCGCGCTTCCGGATGTCGTGGAAAATCTCCGCGATCTCGGCCTGGTTGAGTGTTTCGCGTTCCAGCAGTTCAAGAGCGAGGCGGTCAAGGACATCGCGGTTTTCCGTCAGGATGGCGTAAGCCTCATCGTGGGCCTGATCGATCAGGCGCCGCACTTCCTCATCCACCACATAGGCGATCTGGTCCGAGAAATTCCGCTCCTGGGCAGCATCGCGGCCGAGGAACGGCTCGCCCCCGCCCTGGCCGAGTTTCACGGCACCGACGCGCTCGCTCATACCGTACTGTGTGACCATCTTCCGGGCCGTGGACGTGGCCTTTTCAATGTCATTCGAGGCACCCGTGGAAGGATCGTGGAACACGATTTCCTCCGCTACGCGCCCGCCCATGGCGTAAGCCATTTGGTCGAGAAGTTCGTTGCGGGTCACCGAGTACTTGTCGTCCTCAGGAATCACCATGGTGTAGCCAAGGGCACGGCCACGCGGCAGGATGGTGATCTTTGTAACGGGAGCGGAATTACGCAGTGCCGCAGCGACCAACGCGTGGCCACCTTCGTGGTACGCGGTAATCTTGCGCTCCAGTTCCTTCATGACGCGGCTGCGCTTCTGCGGTCCGGCCATGACGCGGTCGATTGCCTCATCCAATGCGCGGTCGTCAATCAGGTTGGCGTTGGAACGGGCTGTCAGAAGCGCGGCCTCGTTGAGGACGTTGGCCAGGTCCGCACCCGTGTAGCCGGGGGTCTTCTTGGCAACAGCACGCAGGTCGATGCCGGGAGCCATCGGCTTGCCCTTAGCGTGCACGTTCAGGATCTGCTCACGGCCGATCATGTCAGGAGCTTCCACCGTGATCTGGCGGTCGAAACGGCCCGGGCGCAGCAAGGCCGGGTCAAGGACATCCGGACGGTTTGTGGCCGCGATGAGGATGACGTTGGTCTTCACGTCGAAGCCGTCCATCTCCACCAGGAGCTGGTTCAGCGTCTGCTCGCGCTCGTCATTTCCACCGCCAATGCCGGCACCACGGTGACGGCCGACGGCGTCGATCTCGTCTACGAAGATGATGGCCGGGGAATTGGCCTTGGCCTGTTCGAAGAGGTCGCGGACGCGGGAAGCACCAACACCGACGAACATTTCCACGAAGTCCGAGCCGGAGATGGAGAAGAAGGGAACGCCAGCCTCGCCGGCAACAGCGCGGGCCAGCAGTGTTTTACCGGTACCTGGCGGCCCGTACAACAGCACGCCTTTGGGGATTTTGGCGCCGACCGCCTGGAACTTCGCCGGCTCAGCGAGGAATTCCTTGATTTCCTGGAGCTCCTCCACGGCCTCTTCAGCACCGGCAACGTCAGCGAACGTTACTTGCGGCATGTCCTTGTTGACCATCTTGGCCTTGGACTTGCCGAACTGCATCACCTTGGAACCACCGCCCTGCATACGGGACAGCAGGAACCAGAACAGAACTCCGAGCAGCAGCACCGGGATGAGCAGCGAGAACAACCCGGAGAACCAGTTGTTCTCCACGGGCTGGTCAGTGAAACCCTTGGACGGGTTGGCGTTGGTGACAGCCTTGACCACATCCGTGCCGCGGTCCGTGACATAGAAGAACTGGACGTTCTTACCCTTGTCCTGACCGTCCAGGTTCAAGTTGTCCTTGAGGACCAGATCAACGCGGTTCTCGGCGTCGTAAATCTTTGCCTGCTCCACCTTGCCGTTCTGGGCGAGGAGGTCCAGTCCGTCCTTGGTATCGATCCGGGTGGATCCGCCCGGCGCGAGCGTCGCGAATGCCACCAGGAGCAAGCCAACGACGACGACAATCCAGATGCCCGGGCCCTTGAAGAAACTCTTAGCTTTCATCTGATCGGGGGCATGCCCCGTCCCTCCTGGTAGTGCTGCTAGGCGCAACTTCTGCGCACGAGTGGTGCTGCTTGTTTCAAGCTATACACCGTTCCCAGTGACTCACGCACCGGATAGTGCAAAAGTTCCCTCTGGGCGTACACCGGCAGCTCCGGGGCCACCGGCGGAACAGCAAAGCCGCACCTACATCGTCCCGCGCATCCGATATTACGGATAGGCGTGGGGCGACGGGCGCGGCGGCTGAAGAGGGTTTTTACTCGTAAACGTGCGGTGCCAGGGTGCCCACGAAGTCCAAGTTGCGGTACTTTTCGGCATAGTCGAGGCCATAACCCACCACGAATTCGTTGGGGATGTCATAACCGACGTACTTCACGTCGATCTCCACTTTGGCAGCCGTCGGCTTACGGAAAGCAGTGCAGATTTCCACACTTGCCGTGCCGCGGGATTCAAGGTTGGACTTGAGCCATGAGAGCGTCAGCCCGGAGTCGATGATGTCCTCGACGATCAGGACGTCCTTGCCCATGAGGTCCGTGTCGAGGTCCTTCAGGATCCGGACGACGCCCGAAGACTGGGTGCCCGATCCGTAGGAGGAGACCGCCATCCAGTCCATGCTGACGTGGCTGTGCAGCGCGCGCGCCAAGTCAGCCATAACCATGACTGCACCCTTGAGCACGCCGACGAGGAGGATGTCACGGCCTTCGTAGTCCTTGTCGATTTGCGCTGCCAGCTCCGCGATGCGGGTTTGGATCTGCTCTTTGGTGTAAAGAACGTGCTTGAGATCTGCCTGGACGTCGTTTGAATCCACCAATGGCTCCTGTTTTGATGCTCGGGTGCGGCTACTGTTGGGACGGTTTCTGATGCCGGAATACTAGCTTCCCACAGCGCGCGGCTTCGCGGGGACCGGCTTGGGCCGAAGCGCCCTGGGAGGGCGGGCGTTCCTGTTCCAGATCGCTCAGGGACAGTCGATAGACACTGACGTGGCCCGGCAGCTCCACGGGCCCGGCGGATCCTTGCCGGCGGAGTAGCGCTTCGGCCGCTTGGAGGCGCCCGTACCCGGGTTGCTGACCGCCGACGTCGGACGCCGCTTGGGCGATCACGCGGAACCGCAACGCCGCGGGGAGTTCACGGACGGCGTCCTCAGGCAGCCACACTTCCCCGGCCGCCCGATGCACGAGTGAGAGATAGGTCTCCTTGGCCAGTGCCTCGAGGAAATCCGCATCTTGCTGAAGGATTGACGCAGTGCGGGCCAAGGACTCCGCCACACCTGGGCCGAGCTTCTCCTCGAGCACAGGCATCACCTCCACGCGGGTGCGGGACCTGGCGTACGCAGGATCGGAATTGCTCGGATCATGCCACGGGCCCAGGTCCTCCACCGCGCAGATTTCAAGCGTCTCGTTGCGGCGCAATCCGAGGAACGGGCGGATCAGGCGGCCACGCGCCGGCCGCATGCCGGCCAGCGAACGTGTTCCCGAACCCCGCGCCAGGCCGAGCAACACCTGTTCCGCTTGGTCATCGAGGGTGTGGCCCAACAGGATCGCCTCGCAGCCGAGTTCATCAGCAACTGCTTCCAATGCCGCGTGACGGGCGTCCCGCGCGGCGGCCTCGGGCCCGAATCCCGTGGCAGCAACGTGCACGGTTCGCACCTCCACGGGCGCAAGACCGAGTTCGCGGAGAACGGCCGCGGTATGTGCAGCGACCTCCGCCGATCCCGCTTGCAGCTGGTGATCAACAACGACGCCGCCCACGGTCACCGGATGGCCGTCCACGTGGCCCCGCCGCGCGAAGTAGGCAGCAACCGCTGCGAGCGCCAAGGAATCAGGGCCGCCGCTGCAGGCTACAAGAACATGCTCGGGGTACCCGGCCGACGCGAGGGCGGTTTGCAGCTGTTTGCGGGCTTTCCCGAGTACAGGAGCCAAACGGCCGGGACGCCGTCGACCTTTCCCCGGTGACCCGAGCGTTTCCGGTGACCCGAGCGTTCCCGGGCTCGTCGCGGAGTCCTCGAAAGGAAGGCTCAAAGCCCCATCCGCTCGAGCCAGAGCTTGGAGTCGTGGATCTCTTCTTCAGTGGGCAGGTTTTGGGCGCCTTCCCAGACCCTGTTGAATCCGTCCATACCGGCCACTGACACAACCCCGCGAACAAACTTGGCGCCGTCCGTGTACTGGCGCATCTTGGCATCGAGGCCGAGGACGTTGCGGATGAACTTCTCCACCACGCCCCGGTCCTTGCCGCGTTCGTTGAAGCGCTGGCGGATGGTCCTCACCGAGGGAATGATGCTGGCATCCACTGCGTCCATGACAACGTTGGCGTGGCCTTCCAGAAGGCTCATCACGGCCGTGATGTGGGACAGGGAGGCCTTTTCTTCCGGGCTCTGCAGGAACTCCAAAATGCCTCCGCGGCCGCTTGCGTTCCCTCCCGGGGCGCCCCCCGGGGTGCGTTCGCGGAGGGATCTGGCCACGGCGCCGGCGCGCTCCACCAAGGAATCCATATTGCCCAGCAGGTTGCCGCTGAGCTGCTCGATCTGCTCCAGCATGTGGTGGCGGAGCCACGGCGCTGCCGCGAACTGCACTCGGTGGGTTTGCTCGTGGAGGCAAACCCAGAGCCGGAAATCGTCCGGGTCCACGTTGAGTTCCCGCTCCACGGAGATGATGTTCGGCGCAACAAGCAAGAGCCTGCCGCCGGCGGGCACCTTGGATTCGGGGGCAAGAGCCGCGAAGGGGTCATATTGGCCCAGTACCTTGCTGGAAAGGAAGGCAAGGACAGCCCCCAGTTGGGTGCCGGTAATGGCACCGCTAGCGCTGGCGGCGGCCGGAGTCATGGCGACCCCGCTGCGACTGGTCCGCATCTTCTCGAGCACGGGCTGCAGCATGACGGCAAAACTCTGGGTGTTCGCTTTGGACCAGGAGGCCCTGTCCACCACCAGGACGTGCGAATCACGGAGGTCCCGTGCTGCCTCGAGCCCGGTGATGTCATGGACGTGCGGGACGGAAATATCTGCGTTGAAGCGCAGGTTTTCCACCGCCTTGCCAATGTCCGAGGCACTCAGCTCCGGGCCCGAGGGGGCAAGGCGCGCAGCCGTGGAGGCGGCCAGGTCCCAATTGATCAGGGACGGGGCCCCTGCTGACGAATCGCGGGCAGAAGACACCATGGGTCCATCAGAACACATGAGGCTGGCAGGCGGCCCAATGTTCGCTCCGCGCGCAGCTTTTAGCCGCGGCAACCACAGGAAGCCAGGACAGTGGCGGCTTGGTCCATTGCGATCTTGTTTCCTGCCGCACCCGGATCGAGGCCGTTGCCGATAAAGGAGAAAACGAGGAGCCGGCCGTCAGCATCCACCACATAGCCGCTCAGGGCGATCACGGTATTCAGTGTGCCCGTTTTAGCCCGTACCAACCCGGCGCCGGCAGCGGTACCGTCCGCGGCGTACCTGTTATCCAGGGTGCCCGTCAGGCCAGCCACGGGGAACCCGTCGAGCGCGGCGCGCAAAGCGGTTTCGGGCCCGCTGGTGATGGCCCGGACTACTTCGGCGAACTGGCGGGTGCTGACTTGGTTATCCAACGCGAGGCCGGACACGTCGGCCAACCGCATCGAATCCGTGGCGATGCCCAACTCCCCCAGCCTCTGCCGCACGGCCGCAGTGGCGTCGTCGTACGTTGCTTTCTTGCCCGATGCCAGCGCCGTCATCCGGCCCATGTCCTCCGCGAGGAAGTTATCGGAGGTCTCCAGCATGAGGTCCACCTGTTCGCCCACGGTGGCTGACTGGGCAGTGGCCAGCACTTTGGCGGGGACGCCTTTTCCGCGCACGACGCCGGGGTTCACGGCCACGCCTGCGGCCGCCAACTGTGTGGCGAACGCCTGCGCGGTAGTGAGGGCGGAGTCCTGGGGCCGCGGGCCGGTAGTGCTGTCCGGAGCGTAGCGTCCGGAGTTCATGGCGAGCGGAAACAACGGGGCGGTCTCCCCGGCCGCAACGTCGTCGAGGCTCCACGCGGGATTGAGTGGAGCCCCAGTGAATAAGGAATCGTCCACTTGCACGGTGATGGGGCCCTTGACCCCGGCCTTTGCCAATTCCGCGGCCGTGTCCGAGGCCAGCGAAGACAGGCCCGCGTGCCCCATCACAGCGGTGGGAACGGATGCTCCTGCACCGAGGAGCACATCCCCTCCTCCCGTGAGGACCACCGTTGAGGGGGTGGACCCGGCAACTACCCGGGTGGTGAACCGCGTCTCCGGGCCCAGGGCCTTCAGCGCTGAGACGGCGGTCAGCAGTTTCATGTTCGACGCGGGAATCCGGTTGGAATTTGCGTCCCGGTCGAAGAGGACCTGGCCGGTGGAAGCATCGAGGACCACACCGGTCATGGATCCGGCGCCGTCAGGCTTCAGCGGGCCGTCGAGGAGCCTGGACACCTGAGCGGGGACGGGCAGGGGCGCATTCTTGTCCAAAGGCAGTACACCGCTTGGCTGCGAGAGCTGAGCCGGCGGGAGCTGCCACGAGGGCGCGGCGAGGGCGGGCTTCGGTGCGGTGAGGAGCGAGGGCACCATTCCGGTGACCACCATTGCGGTGACCACAACGAGAACGGCAGCCAGGAGGAACGGCCATTTCAGGTGCTCCAAGGCCACCGAAACCCTGTTCCGGGCAGCCCGGTCTTTGACCCCGTCCATGCAGTTGTGTGGTCCTGTCAGTCCTGAATTTCCCCGCCGGTTCAAGAAACCGGGCCTCTCCCTATATCCTCAATAGTAGTCGGCGGCCCCGGCTCCATTTTCGCCTGCCGCCAGCCCTGGGGCTGAGCAGCCTACCCGAGCACCGTCACCTGTGGCGGGCACTTGGGGGGAGTAACGCCCCACCACCCCCGTCAAGGAGCATTCCATGAAGCACGACGTGACCATCGAGATCCCCAAGGGATCGCGCGTCAAGTACGAAGTTGACCACGAAACCGGCCGTGTCCGCCTGGACCGCGTCCTGTTCACCTCCATGCAGTACCCCACGCACTACGGTTTCTTCGAGAACACGTTGGGCGAAGACGGCGATCCGCTGGACGCACTGGTGCTCCTGCAGGACTTCGACCTGCACCCGGGCGTCATCGTTGAGTCCCGCCCGATCGGCGTCTTCAACATGACCGACGACGGCGGCGGAGATGCCAAGGTCCTGTGCGTTCCCGTGGATGCCCGTTTTGACCACATCCAGGAAATCAGCGACGTCAGCGAATTCCTGATCAAGGAAATCGAGCACTTCTTTACGCGCTACAAGGATCTGGAGCCGGGCAAGTGGGTCAAGGCCGAGGGCTGGGGCGATCGCGCCGCTGCCGAAGCCGAGCTCGAGGCATCCATCAAGCGCTTCTCGACCGAAGGCCACTAACACAGCCACTGACACAGCCCACTAGCGCTGTAACCAACAGGTCTGTGGCGTAACAGTACGACGACGGCCGGTGCGGTTCCTTGGGAACTTTACCGGCCGTCGTCGTACTTTTTTATTGACCCCTTGCCGTGCGGCTACCAGCCGGTAGCATGGGGATCCATATGTTCACTTTGACCATCAACCAACGGGATAGCCGCCACGATGGCGACTTGGTGCCGCGGCTCCTTAAGGACCTGCGGCACATTCCTGCTCGGCTCGACTTTGACCGTTCGGTGCACGATGAAGTCCAAGGGATTGTTGAGTCCGCGCATGAGGCCGTCGAGGCTGCCCTCATCGCCTTGAGGTCCGGACGCTGGTACGTGGGGATCGGGGTGGGTCCGGTGAACGAACCGTTGCCCAACGTGGTGACGGACGCCTCCGGCCACGGGCTGGTCTACGCCAGGCGCGCGGTGGACCGGCTCCGCTACGGCAAGGACCGGATTCCCGTTGCCGTTGAGGGCCCACTCACCACATTGGCCGCGGAGGCAGAAGCCGTGCTGCGCCTCCTTGGCCATATCGTCCTGCACCGCAGCCCGGCCGAATGGCGCGTGTTGGATCTGCTGACCCCCGGTGTCCGCGGCCAGCAAAAAGCAGTGGCCCAGGAACTGGGGATCACCACCCAAGCTGTCAGCAAAGCGGTGGCCCGGGCGCAATGGGCCGAGGAGCACGCGGCCAGGCCGGCCGCCGCCCGGCTGCTGCACCAGATCCTCGAAGTTCGCTGAGACCACCCCGCGCGGTGAAGAAACCCAGTTCGCTGACAAAACCCAGTTCGCGGGAAAACCCGACCAAGACGCAGTTGAGGCCGTTATGAGTGTTCATAACGGCCTCTGCTGCGACTCAGCCAGGTGAGTGGGTCAGGCTACTGGTTGCTGATGTTGTCCTTGGCCTCGTAGGCGCGGCCCTGAACATCAGCTGCTGCGGACTGCCCCTCGTCCTTGACGTTGGAGGCTGCCTCGGTGGCACTGTCCTTGACGTTCTGCATGGCGTCCTGGGCAGGTTCCTTCAGGTGTTCGGCCACTTCCTGCGCGGCGTGGCTGATTTCCTCAGTCAACGGCTGGGCCGCATCCTTCAGTGCCTGAGCTGCCTCGCGCTCCTTCTCCGACGGCGGGAAGAGCGCCGAGACAAGGAGGCCTGCGCCGAAAGCAATGAGGCCTGCAGCGATCGGGCTGCCCTGTGCTTTGCGGGTGATCACCTGCGGTGCGTCACCAAGATCCGAAACAGCACCGGACACGTTGCCCGCGACGCCGGAAACAACGTCGCCGGCCCGGCCTGCAGCGTTCCCGGCAGCATCCTGGACATCGTCCCGGGCGCCGAATACGGCCGTCTTGATCTTGTCCACCCTGCGGTTGACGATGTGGGACGGGGTGACCTTATCGGCCACGGCGTCAACATTTGTACTGAGCCGCCGGCGCGTTTCTTCGATATCGGCGCGCAGTGCTTCGGGGTTCTGCGTCATCGTGTCTCCTCAGTATTCGGTTTGAAGGTTGGAGGTATTTCCTTGACTGTCTCTGCCGTGCGGGGCAAGCCCTTGATGGCGTTCAGTTCCTTGCGGCCCTTGGAGGCCAGAACTGCAGCAACGATTGCCCAGATGACCGCCACAACAACTGCGGACCACCCGAGGCCAATGAGTAGGCCAAGTGCCCACCAAAGGGCGATGGACAGGAAAACGACGGCGAGGTGGCCGGCCCATGCTGCTCCGGCCAGCATTCCTGCGCCCTTGCCGGCCTTGGTAGCCGAATCCTTGATTTCCACCTTGGCCAGTTCCACTTCCTGGCGCATCAAGGTGGAGATATCGCGCGTCACGTCGCTGAGCAGCTCACCAAGAGGTACGGTTTCTGCCTTCACGTGGGCGGCAGTAGTGGGGGGCAGATCGGCGGGACTGCTCATCGAAGACCTCCGTACTGGGGATCGTCCGGATCAAGTGGCGTGGTAGCACCCTCGTAACCGCCGGTGGTTCCGGCGTCGTATCCGGTGGTGGTGGCCGAACCATATCCGGCGGTGGTGGTGGCCGGCCCGGGCAGGTCCACGGCCGGAGGAGTCACGGCCCCGCCTGCTGCCGGGTAGTAGACAGCGCGGGGAGTCTCTGCGGTCACATCTGCCGTATCGCTTGCGGACCCTCCACCCATCGGCGAGTTGTCAGCCATGCCCCTGCCGAGTCGGCCGGCAAGGATGCCTGCGCCTGCAGCGATCATGAGGAACGCGCCTGGCTTGCGGCGTGCGAATCCCTTGAGTTCTTCCACCAATGAACCCGGGTCCCGGCCTTCAAGCCACTGGGCAACGGAGGAGGAACGCTGGGCCGCCTGCTGGACGAGGTCCGTGGCGACGCCACCGTTCTCGCTGGAATTGGCCATGTTCTTCAGTTCATCGGAGATGGACCGAAGACCCTCAGCAACACGCTGCTGCTGGGCCTGGGCTTGGTCGGCCAGTTCACCCTTGGTCTGCGTCAGCAGCTGGCGGGCGTTTACCTTGACCTCGTGGGCCACGTTGCCGGCTTCCGACTTTGCGGTGCCGACAACTCCGCTCGCGGCGTCGCCCACGGCCCCAGCCACTCCTGCGGCTTCTTGCTTGGCAGCGTCGACGGTACCGGAACTTGCAGAACCGGTATCAGCGGTTCCAGCAGTCTCAAATTCGACGTCCGGCGAGTCCAGGTAGCTTCCGGTGAAAGGCTCGGTGCCTGCATGGGCACCGGTTGATGGCGCCGCGAAGCTTCCGTCCTGCGGCGATTGGCTCTCAGTCATTGTCGCTCTCTTTCCACAGTTGGCAGGCTGCGGACAGCAGCCGGGATAGTAAGGATCGTTACTATCAATGGGTGTGTACCCGGTTGTCACAGTTCTAATCGCACCAAATTCCTCACTGCTTAAATCGAGCCAAAGGCGGATGGCGTCCGCCACGTATCCCTGCTCCCGCTCGACACTGTGGCCCATACCTGCGAACGTTGCATTGATGAGCCTCTTGCCCGCCCGGCGTCGGCTGATCCCCGCGCTCCAAAAAAGCATCACCCGCCACCGGCTACTGTTCGCAGTCAAGACGGCACTCGCTGCCGGCTTGGCGTGGTGGCTTGCGCCCCTCATGCCAGGACCCGCTGCCGCCTACCCCTATTACGCGCCATTAGGCGCGCTGGTCAGCATGCACCACACGGTGGCAGATTCTGCCCGGCACGGGCTGCAGAGCCTGCTTGGGCTGAGTTTGGGCATCGGCATGGCCTTCCTTGTCACCTCGCTCACGGGACCCTCCACTTTTTCGGTGGCCTTGGTGGTGGGACTGGGGGTCCTTATCGGCGGCCTGCCCCGGTTGGGATCGGCTTCCGATTGGATTCCCATGGCAGCGCTTTTCGTGCTGGTTTTGGGTGGTTCCAACGCTGAAGGCTTCTCCTACGCCTACGTCCTCCAGATGGCGATGGGGGTGGCTTGCGGGTTCGCGGTGAACTGGCTGCTATTTCCTCCGCTCCATTTGGACGCAATCGACCCCGCCATCGCTGGCCACCAAGCTGCCCTGTCGCGGCAGCTCAAGGACATGGCCCGGGCCATGGAAGAATCGTGGCCACCCAACCATGAAGCCTGGGCCAGCCGCAGCGACGAACTTTCACGTACAGCCGCAGCCGTGCGGACTGCGGTGCACCAAGCTGAGTTAAGCACCAAAGCGAACCCCAGGTCCCGACGTCGGGCAACGCGCCTTCCCGGCGACCTGGCAGGCCTACAGACGTTGGAACGGCTCACTTTCCACGTCCAGGACACTACCGACGTCTTGGCAAGCGCCATTTGGGAAAAGGATGCCGGCACCGCCATTCCGGACGCTGTGCTGGCCCATCTTTCCCAGGCTTTGGAGGCATCGGCTGCCGTCGTCGACCACTGGCGCGGTGATGACCCCGGTGAACTTGAGGACCGCTTGGCGGAGGCAAAGGAAAGCATCGCGGCATTGAACGACGCCGTTGCTGACGCCGCCGCCGGACAAGCACCGGTAGTTGCCGCGGCGTCCGTCGCCATGAGCCTTCGCCGGATCCTCACCGTGGTCCTCTCAGCTGAGTGAACCAGCGGGGTTGGCCTAGCGGGGTTGGAGCGGAGGCGAGGCCTGCCTGCCCTTCCCTGCCCCTAGCCCATCCATCATCTCGGCAAAGGACTCCAGTGATGAATGCCTTGGCGACCAGCCCAAGACACTCTTGGCCCTTGAGGTGTCCATAATCGGCGCGTTCGCTGCCATGTCCACCCAGCCGGCGTCTGTCGCTTGGGCGTGCAACCGCCAAGTGACCTGGACGACGCCGCGAAGCAGCGAAAGCGGTAAACGCACCACCCGTCCTGCCCCGAGGAGCCAACCCAACGCGTTGGGATCAATGACCGGCTCCGCCGCGATATTGAACGCACCTCCGGCACGCCGATCGAGTACGCGCCAGTAGGCATCGGCGACGTCCGCCGCATGCACCGTTTGGAACACCAATTCCTTGGGCACCGGCAGCAACGGCAGCCAGGGCTTGCGCGGGAAGAACCGCGGCAAGTGCCGGCCCAGGAAGTAGCGGCCAACCTCGCTGCCGGCTCCTGCGCTGAATGTCAGGGCGGGCCTGAGGCGGGACACCACAACGTCCGGATTGTCCTCGGCGAAGGTGTCCAAGAGCTTCTCCTGCGCAGCCTTATCCGCGCTGTAATGTGATCCCGGGATCCCTGCCGCGGGCCAGTCCTCACTGGTCCGCTGGTCTTTGGGAGCCGGCGAATATGCACCCACGGAGGACGCGCAAATCACGTGCCTTACTCCGGCCCTCCGGGCTGCAGCCAACACGTGGGCCGTCCCGGCTACGTTGGTTTGACGGAGTGCCTGGCGGTCATGGTTCGGCTGGATGAGCCAGGCAAGGTGCACCACGGCGTCGGCGTTGGCCATGGCCGAGGCCAACGCGGGTTGGTCCTCGCGCGATCCGACATCCAGGGTCCTCCAGTCGACGTCGTTGTACGGTTGCGAGTCCTGGTCGGGGTGGCGCCTGACCACTCCAACCAGATCCAGATCCGCGCCTTCCTCCGTGCGGGCCCGATGCAGCCGCTTCAACAACTCCGTCCCCACATGGCCGGTGGCACCGGTAATGACAATACGCATGGCGTCCTTCCTCAATTGCGCGGGTTATCTCCGCCGTCTCCGGTAGAGCGGATTCGTTCAAGCACCGCCGTGGTGGAGTGCTCGGGCACGTAATCCAGGATGCTCACGGTGCCGCCATAACTTTCCACGGCAGCGGACTCGGCAAGCATCTCCGGCGTGTAATCCCCGCCCTTGGCGTAGACGTCGGGCCGAAGCAACTCGATCAACGGGATGGGCGTGGGCGTGTCAAAAACGGTGACGTGGTCCACGCAACTCAAGGCGGCAATCACTGCGGCGCGATCGGCTTCGTGGTTGACCGGGCGGTCCGGGCCTTTGAGTTGCCGGACCGACGAATCACTGTTCAAGGCCACCACCAGGACGTCACCCAACTGCTTTGCCTGGTTGAGGTACCGGGTGTGTCCGCGATGCAGCACATCGAAGCAGCCGTTGGTCAGCACAATGCGCTTGCCCTGGCGGCGGTGCTCGTCCACCTGCTGCGCCAACTCGGCGGCAGACAACGCCGTGTCCGCGAATCCGCTGAGGTGGCGTGTCAGTTCATCCGTGGTGCAGACCGAGGTACCCGGCCGGTGGACCACCACATCCGCGGCCGCCTGGGCGAAGTCCACGCTGGTGGTCAACGGCAGGCCGGCGGCCCGCGCCAATGTCAGCGCCGCCACGAACGTATCCCCGGCACCTGATGCCTGCTTCTCCGCCTGCGGCCGGGCCCATGTCCGGTGGATCGGTGTTCTGTGGACCGGTGTCCTCTCGACGGGCGTCCGGTGGACCGGCCCGGTTGTTCCGTGGCTCGGGCCCGTGGGCGAGCGCATGGTCAACGTCCCCTCGCGGTCCAGGGTGACGACGACGGCGCCCGCACCCGACGCTCGAAGGAGCCGGTCCGTGTGGGCTTCAATGAAGGGGCATCGGGCTGCCCCGCCTGGCAGCTCGACGCCGAGCAGCCGGGACGCTTCCTGGGCGTTGGGTGTGGCGATGTCCGGTTGCAACCCAGCCCACTGCCCAGGGTTGTGCGCGTCCACGACCACCAGCATGTTCCTCGAAGCAGGCGAACCGGGTCCAGTTTCCGGTCCAAGGTGTTCAAGAAGCGCGTCCCGCACCGGCCCGTCCAAAGCGCCGGCTCCGTAGTCGCACAGCACCACCGCTGTGGCTCCATCAACCGCTTCCGGAATGAAGGCCGCCAACACCTCAAGACCGTCGCCGGGAAGCCCGTTGGCAGCATCATCAAGGCGCAACATCACTTGGCCGCCGCTGCTGACCCGGAATTTGGTGGTGGTTGTCATGTCCGGATGGGAGACCACGTGGGAGACGTCAATGCCCGCCGCTTCAAGCCTTTCGAGCAGTTGCAGGCCCGCTGAATCCTCACCGACGAGCGACACGAACCTGACATCGGCTCCCATCGCCGCGAGGTTCATGGCCGTGTTGGCCGCACCGCCGGGCGCGAAGTCACGGCGTTGGACCTGCACCACGGGAGCCGGGGCTTCCCGACAGAACCGTTCGATGGTCCCGTCCCACCACCCGTCGAGGATGGAGTCACCGATGACCGTGACGATGGGCCGTTCCTCGGCCAAGCGACCTGGCAACCAGTCAGCCAAGCCTTCTTGATTGGAGAGGCGTGCCATGGGGTACCTTCCGTTTGGCGGCATGTTCCTGTTCCCGTCAGGTACCCAACGGCAGGCGCTTCACACGCCGGGCCGGGGATTTTCCGCCGTCCGCGCCACCACTGACAGCGAAGAGGAGCACCTATGGGCTACGGGCAGGAAAAGCAGGCCTTGGGCATCGGTCCTGTCTTGGAAAAGTTCGCCGACGTGAAACGGATTGCCGTGCTGCGCGGTGGTGGCTTGGGCGATCTCATCTTCACCTATCCAGCGCTGTACGCCTTAAGGGATGCCTACCCGGACGCCACCGTGACACTCCTCGGCACACCCATCCACGCGGCGGTGGTGGCCGCGACGGAGGGTCCCGTTGACGACGTCGAACTGCTGCCGGCGGCGCGGGGCGTCCACGACGGTCCCCGGAACGGTGAACGGTTCGACGCCGACGCCGAGGATCTCGCCGCGCTGGCGGCGTTCTTCGAGGCCATGCGCGCCAGGGAATTCGACATAGCCCTCCAAATGCACGGCGGCGGCCGCTTCTCCAACCCGTTCCTGCAGCAGATCGGTGCGCGGCACACCGTGGGGACGCGGACCCCCGACGCGGAGCGGCTGGAGCGGAACCTGGATTACATCTACTACCAGAACGAGCCGGACCGCTGGCTGGAAGTGGCAGGCCTGGCCGGAGCACCCGCGATGATTGCACCGCCCCTGCGCGCGCGGAAGGAACATCGGGAGTCCATAGCGGGCCTGCGGGATAACAGGTACGGCTCCTTGGTAGTGGTCCACGCGGGCGCCACCGATCCACGGAGGCGCTGGCCGGCGTCGTACTTTGCGGACGCAGCGGCGGGCGTCGCCCGGGAAGGTACCCAGGTGCTCATCGTGGGCGACCACTCCGAGAAGGCACTGGCCCAGGAGGTGGCCGAGGTGGCCGCGCGGCAGTTGGTTGGGGAAGACGCCGTCGACGCGGTTGCCGTTCGCTCGGTTGCAGGTGAACTGGAAATCGGCGAGCTGGCCGCGCTCTTGGAATCGGCCACGGTGATGCTGGCCAGTGACAGCGGCCCCCGGCACTTGGCCCAGGCCCTCGGCACGCCAACGGTGGGGATCTACTGGGTGGGCAACGCGTTCAACGCGGCGCCTCGGGGCCGGGCCCTGCACCGCGTCCACATGTCCTGGGTCACCAGGTGCCCACGCTGCGGAGCCGATGTCACCCAGGTGGGTTGGACCGCTCCGCACTGCGGCCACGACGACACCCTCGTTGAGGGCATCGCCGTGGCCGACGTTGTTCAGGACGTGCTGGACCTTACGGCCACGAGCCTTCTTCTGCGGGAGTGATCAGGAGTTCGCGGACCTCGCTGCCGAAGGGCTGTGAGAGGGCGAACAGCACAGCCTGCGCGACGTTGGCGGGGTCGTTGAGCTTTGAATCGTCCTGCGGTTTGTACTGCTCATCGCGGTCGTCGAAGAAGTGCGTCTTCATGCCGCCGGGGATGATCGTGGTGACCCCGATGACTCCCCCGGTCTCCGCCGCGAGCGCACGGCTGAAGCCTATGACGCCAAACTTGGAGGCACAGTAGGCCGTGGCATCGGGGAGGGCCCGCAAGCCCAGGGTCGATGCGATGGTGATGGCGCGGCCGCGGGAACCCTTAAGGTAGGGCAGGGCTGCCCGGACGGTGGAAACGGTGCCAAGGAGGTTCACTCCGATCACCTTTTCCCATTCCTCGGCCGGGACGTCGCCGAGCTTGCCGCAGCGATCAATGCCTGCAGCGGTCACAACGCCATCCAAGCCGCCCAGGCTTTCTGCGGCCTCTTTCACTGCAGCTTCTACCGCTTCGCGGTCGGATACGTCCACTTCGAGTGCCTTTGCGCCCGAGACGTTGCTGATGTCGCGGTCGAAGACGAACGGCGTGCCGCCGGCGTCGCGGATTGCCTCGACAATGGCAGCTCCAAGACCAGACCCGCCTCCGGTCACAATGACGCGGCCAGGTGTTTGCGTGTTCATGCGGTTCCTTTCGTTGGGTCGAACAAGGCTTTCCTTGGGTCGAACGTAGGGAGTCAGCTGACTTTGGCCAGTGCTGCGGCCAAGCCGCTGGTGGAGCGGGCCGGATGGAAAGGCACGGTGACGCAGCGCCCTCCCCAGCCCGCAACAAGCCGGGCCTCCGGCAGTTCATCAGGGACATAGTCGCCGCCCTTGACCCAAATATCGGGCCGGATGTCGGTGAGGCATGCTTCGGGAGTGTCCTCCTCGAAAACGACCACGGCATCGACGCATTCGAGCGCGAGCAACAACTCGGCCCTGTCTTCGACGCTCACAATGGGCCGGTGCATGCCTTTGAGCCGCCTCACGGAGTCGTCGGAATTCAGGCAAACAACCAGGCAATCGCCCATTGCGCGCGCTGCTGCCAGGGTCCGGGCGTGGCCTGCATGCAGGAGATCGAAACAACCGCCGGTGGCCACCACCGTTCCGCCCTTGGCGCGGATGGACTCGGCGAGCAGGAGCCCGTCGGGGTTGCCTCCGCGGACCAGCTCAAGGCGCTGATGCTCGACGACGGGCCCCTGCTTGGGTGCCTCTTCCACCGCTGCAGAGGCCAAAGCTGCAGAGGCCAAAGCTGCCGCTCCTCCCCGGGCCAGGAATCCGGATGCGTCTTCCACTGCCCGGGCTGCGGCCTCCGGGAGGGCCAGTCCAAAGCCCAAGTACACCGCCAGGCTTCCGGCCAGGCGGTCACCGGCACCGCAGGGATCGCTGACGTTGGTTGGGGGTGCGGTGACGGCATGGGCCGACGGGTCTCCCACGGAGAGCAGCACCGCCCCGTCCTCGCCCCGGGTCACCAGGACAGCATTGCTTTGCCACTTCCGCATCAGGTGGCGGCCGGCTTCCGCGGCGCCGGTGCAGGATGGATCCAGGCCGCCGGCCTTCGCAACGGCCAAGGCTTCGGAGAGATTCGGCGTGACCACCGCGACCCCCGGGACTGGCTCGGACCCTGCCGGGTGCGGATCCCAAACCACCGGCACCTTGCCGGACACTTGGGCCAGGGCAGCACGGATCTCCGCGTTTGCCGTGATTCCACGGCCGTAGTCGGCCACCACAATCGCCTCCGCCGAAGCAATCGCCGCGAGCATCACGGGCGTGCTGTCAGGGACCGCCGCCGGGGAGCATCCTTCATCGAACCGAACCATCGGATGCGTTCCGATTCGTACCCGCGTCTTAGTAGGCGTAGGGGCGAGTGGGGCTCCGGCGAGCACCTGCACGCCTTTCAAGGCCCGCTTGAGGTGGCTGGCGCCGTCGTCGTCCGATACCGCGGTGACCAGCGCGACGTCGTGGCCGTCCTGGGCGAGGACGGTGGCTACCAAGCCCGCGCCGCCTGCACGACGCCGGACATCGGCGACGTCCACCACGGGCACGGGCGCGTCGGGGCTGAGCCGTGTGGCGGCACCGTTGATGTCGACGTCGAGCAGGAGGTCGCCAACCACTGTGATCCTCATGGCTGACCGCCGGAGTAGGGACCGGTTCGCCGGGCAACCTCGGCGTCGAAGGCCCTGCACACGGCATGTACCGCGATGAGGTGGCCTTCTTGTGCGTTCGCGGCGATAGCGTCCACGGTGATGGCTTGGTCGCACGCCTCCGAGAGCGGGTTCGGGCCGCTGCCGGTCAGCGCCCAGGTGGTGATCCCGCGCTCACGTGCCGTGCGGACTGCGTTGAGCAGGTTGGGGCTGCGTCCGCTGGTGGACAGGAGGACCAGGACATCGCCGGCGCGGCCGTGCGCACGGACCTGCCGGGCGAAGACTTCCTCGTAGCCGTAGTCGTTGGACAAGGCCGTGACAGCGGAGGACTCCGCGTGCAGCGAGATCGCGGAGAACGGTGCCCGCTCGTCGTCGAACCTGCCGACGAGCTCGGCCGTGAGGTGCTGGGCTTCTGCTGCCGAACCACCGTTGCCGGCAGCGAGCAGGCGGTGCCCGGCGAGGAGCCGATGGGCAAGTTCGGTCCCCCACTCAGACAGGCGTCCGGACTGCGAGCGCAGGGATTCCAGTGCGGGCAGGACGTTATCCAGATGGCGGGTGACCTCGGCGTCGTGGATGGCGGCGGCACTGAAGCTGGGCGTCCAGCCTGCGGGCAGCGTCTCCGGGACAGTTGATTTGATGCTCACAACGCCCTCCCTTCCAACGGTTCCAGGCCCTCATCGGCCTGCTGGGCCAGCCCGGCGGCAAGCCCGGCAGCCAGGACGGATCGGTAGGCTTTCTCGGTGTCCGCGGCGATCCTGTCCCAGGAGTAGCGGGAACGGGCGCGACGGGCTCCGGCGCGCCCCATCTCCGCCCGCAAGGCAGGGTCCCTCAGGAGCTTTACCAGCGCCTCAGCGATAGCCCCGGGATCCCGGGGCGGGACCTGGAGTCCTGTCTTCTGGTCGACGACGGTCTCCCGGAGTCCGCCCACTGCGGCCGCGACCACGGGCACTCCGCAAGCCATGGCCTCCAGCGGCACGATGCCGAACGGCTCGTACCACGGTGTGCACACCACGGCGTCGGCGCTGCGGAAGATGCGCGGCATGTCATCCCTGGGTACCTGCCCGCGCATGGTGACATTGTCCTCAACCCCCAATTCCTTGGCCAAGGACCGCAACCGCTGGGCTTCTGGATCTTCCTCAAGGTTCAAAGCGTCCCCGGAGCCGCCAACGATCAAGAGTTCGACGTCGTCAAAGCCCGCCTCCGCGAGGAGCGGAAGCGCTTGGATAATGAGGTCCACGCCTTTGCGTTGCACCAGGCGGCCCACGCTCAGGATCCGGTGTGTGCGTTTCTTGGGTTCGGCGTCGGCGGTTCCTTGGAACAACGCAAGGTCCACGCCGCAGGGGGCGATGGAGATCTTGGAACGGCTGATGCCGAGGACTTTGAGTTCGAACACTTCGTCCGGGCAGGTGGCGATCACCCAGTCGGCGGTGCGGCCTACCCAGGGCTCCAGCCAGGTCCGTGCCGGGGGGCTGGTGTCGGCAGATCCTTGATGCCTGCGCTTGACCGATCCGAGCGCGTGGAATGTTTGCACCACAGGGACGGGATCCGGGGCTCCGGCGCGTTTGGACGCTTGGATGGCGGCCAGTCCGGACATCCAGAAGTGTGCGTGGACAACGTCCGGAAGCTGATCGCCCCAGTCTGCGCAGATGCCGTCGGCCAATTGACCCATGAACGGCAGCAGGTCATCCTTGGGGATGCGGCGGGCAGGTCCGGCGTCCACGTGGACCACGGTGAGTCCCGGTCCCACCTGCACCTTTGCAGGAAGATCGGGATCGTCACGGCGGGTGTAGACAGTGACGTTGTGGCCGCGCTCAGCCAAACTGGAGGACAGTGCCGCGACATGGACGTTCTGCCCGCCGGCGTCGACGCCGCCCAAGGCCGCCAACGGGCTGGCGTGTTCGGAGACCATGGAGATTTTCATGGATGCATCCTCTCGGTGTGGTGGCGTTGAGTGTCGTGGCGGTGGGTGGCTGGCCGTTGGGTAGCCCGCCGTTGGGTAGCTTGCGGTTGAGTAGACACTTCAGCGAGGAGCGTGTCCCAGGCGCGGAGGAACTTGCCCAAGCCGTAGCGCTCCAGCGCAGCTTCCCGGGCCACCATGCCAATGGCGTAGGCATCGTCGGGGTCTTCCAGGAGGCGCCGGGCGAACCGTTGCAGGTCCTCGACGTCGTTGGAGACCAGGCCCGCGCCGTGCGGGACCGCCCTGGCAGCTTCGGTGGTGGAGAGCGCCAGGACCGGCATGCCCAGGTGCATGGCTTCGAGCAGGGCCAAGCCCAAGGAAGTCCAGCGCAGGGGGTGGAGGTAGAGCCTGCAGCGGGCGAGTTCCTTGTGGAGTTTGGCCGCCGGGACATCCCCGGAGATGCGGAGCCGTTCCGCGCCGAGGCCGTGCGCCTGCAGGTTCAGTGCCTCTGGCAAGGCTTCAGTTCCCATTCCGAATACACGCAACGGACCTACAGCCGCGAAGCCGGGCAGGAGGTCGGTTCCTGTGACGCGTCCACGCCGGACGGGCTCGTTGACCACCACGCCCATCTCTTCCCGCTCGCCCGTATACAGGTGCCCGGGGTCGGGAATGCCGTGTTCGATTACCGTGGTCCGGGCCGAGCCGGTGTCCCAGAAAAGCTGGTTGAAATGGGTCACGTGGACAACGGGGATCGTGTTCTGGTCAGCGAGGGGGTGCAGGGTGAAGGGCACATCGCCTTTGGGGGTGTTGTGCTCCAGATACACGGCGGGCAGGTCCATTCCGGGTCGCCGCCCCAGGGCGCGTGCTACTGCCGCAATCTCCTCGGGCCGCTGCAGGACCACGGCATCCACGCTTCCCGGGTCAAGGATGTCCAGATCCACCTCTTGCGCGTTGGCGGGCCAGTCACGGCCGCCCCGCCCCAAACCCCAGGCGCCGCCGTCGGGCAGTGTGGGCAACAAGTATTCGTGACGGCCACGGACAAAAGCTTCCATCCACCCGCCGTGGACGTGCCACACGAGGATCCTCATGGTTTCCAGACCTTTCGCCGGGTGGACAGGGATGAGACGCCACCGAGGAGCCGTTCGACCGCCTCGACAACCTGCTCGGGAGCCACTGAGCTCAGGCACGGATGCCCGGGGACCGGGCACCTGCGGGCCCTGCTGTTCTTGCAGGCCGCTTCCTGGTCGCCGAGCAGTTCCATCGGCACTCCGTACGGTGCCCAGCGGATCGCGGGGACAACGGGCGCGAACAAACAAACCACCGGAGTGCCAACGGCCGCCGCCAGATGGGCGGGGCCAGTATTGCCGGTGACCACGACGGCGGCGCCCTCGAGAACCGCTGCGAGGGTCCTGAGGTTCGTTCCACCGCCCAGGTTCCGGGCGGAGGGACCGGCCACGGTCGCCGTCAGGGAAGTTTCCCCGGGCCCACCGGTGACCACCACCTTGTGTCCATAGGCCTGAAGCAACTCGACGGTTGCAGCATGGTGGAGCGCGGGCCACGCCCTTGCCGGTGCAGCGGCCCCGGGGTGAACCACAATGTACGGGCCCTCCTCCGCCAGCTCGCGGGCCAGCGTGGTGGCTCCTTCGGGCTCCGGGCCGGACGTGATGTGCAACTTGCCGTCGTCGCCGTCCCGCAGCACATAGCCGCCTGCCTCCGCAATGGTCAGTGCGCGGATCACTTCAGGCTGGTCTTCCGGGAAGTCCTCGCCGGGTTTGAGCCGGACATCCAACAGGGAGCCCGCGTAATCCGTTGAGGCCCCCGTGATCTTCCTGACGCCGGCAAGCCGCAACAGGAGAGCCAAGGGTAGGGGGGATTGATGGAAGGAAGTGAGGATCACGGCTTCTTCGATCCTGGAATTGCGGACAAACTCGATCAGGCTGTTGATCATCTCTTCCGTTGCCGGAGGTGCCGGGTTGACGATCCACGGGCAGGCCCACGTGTGGACCTGCGTTACGCCGGGGAGCATCTCGGCGGCACCCGCACCTTCAGGACCACACAGCAGGACGACGTCGTTGGGCCGGCTTCCGTCGCGGCGGCTTCCGTTGGCCACCGCGCGGAGGGCTGGACCTGAGAGGAGGACATCGCCCATGCTGTCCAGCCGGGCCACCAGGACCCGGCTCATACGGGCGCGCCTTGGCGTGCTTGGTCTTCCTTGGTTTTCGTGTCGCCCAGCAGGAGCTCAATCGCCTGCTCCAAGTCCTCAGCCACCAGTTCCGCAGCATCAATTTCCTCTTGCCGCGTCACCGGGGTTGGTACCAGGACGGCACGGGTTCCGGCTGCCGTGGCCGCACCCATATCCGCCCCGATATCACCCACGAACGCAGCCTCGGACGGGTCGATGCCCAAAGCCCGGCACGCGCCAAGAATCATTCCCGGCGCGGGCTTGCGGCAATCACAACCGTCCTCGGGACCGTGCGGGCACACTTGCCACACGTCGAATGGGCCCAGCAACTGATCCACCCGCTGATTGACTGCGTCCACTTGGTGGAGCGTCAGCAGCCCACGGGCCACGCCCGATTGGTTGCTGACCACTCCCGTCGCAAGTCCTGCACGGCGAACTCTGTCGAGCGCAGGACCGGCACTTTCCATGGGCCGCACCAGTTGCGGATCGCCGTTGTAAGGCACATCAACGACGAGCGTTCCATCGCGGTCAAACAGGACCGCCTTCAACGTTCCGGTTCCTCCCATACTCGCAACGTTCCCCAGTTCTCCAAGCGCTAAACAGTGCGGTCACGAGAAGTTTCGTGCCGCTAGACTCCTACCGGGAGGTCACTATGGACACTGTTGAAAGCACCGATCAACCGCTGCTGCTTGCCTTGCGGGCCTTGAAACTTGGGGACCTCCTGGTGGCCGTTCCGGCCCTGCGCGGCCTGCGCCGGGCGTTCCCTGAACACCGGATTCTGTATGCGGCCCCTGCCTGGATAGCGGAGGCCTTGGAGCTGGTGGGCGGCATCCACCATTTGCCCACGCCGGGTTTGGACGACCCCTTGACGGTGCCTCGTGGCGCCGTCGATATCGCGGTCAACCTGCACGGAAACGGCGCCGAAAGCCGTCTCCGAATAGACGAACTGCAGGCGAACCGGGTGGTGGCCCATGAGTCTCCCGGAATCGAGGGGCCACCGTGGATTACCGGCCGCCCCGAGCGGGAACGCTGGACCAGGCTGCTGAACTGGCACGGTATCGACGCCGACCCCCTGGACTATCGCTTGAACATTCCGGCCGTCCCATCGCCACGCCCCGGCGCGACGGTGATCCACGTGGGCGCGGCTTACGGCAGTAGGCTCTGGCCGGTGGAGCGGTTCGCGGATGTCGCCGTCGAGCTGGCCGCCGCCGGGCATGAGATTGTGCTGACGGGCGGCGCGTCCGAGCGCGGGCGCGCCGAAGAGACCGCCGCCCTGGCCAAGCTCAAAGGAGCAAACCTCGACGACGGCCTGCTGGCCGGGCGGCAGGGCCTCGCAGAGTTTGCGGCCACCATAGCCGCAGCCCGGCTCGTCGTGTCCGCGGACACAGGCGCGGCCCATCTGGCCTCGGCCTATGAACGTCCATCAGTGGTCCTCTTTGGGCCGGCGCCCGCCGAGGAATGGGGTCCGCCGCCCGGCCCACACGTGGTGCTGACCGCCGTCGAGCTCCGCCGCGGTGATGTCTTCTCGCCGGACCCCGACCCCGCGCTGCTGGCCGTCAGCGTCAAGGACGTACTCGACGCCGTGGCAAGGCTGGGGTGCTGACGGAGGCTAAGGCCCAATTCCGTTCTAAGGTGCTGTTCCGTTCTGGAGGTGGTCCTGCTCGTCAAGCAACTGGGCTTGGAGCGAGACGAGGATCTTCGAGAGCTTCCGCGAAACCTGCATCTGTGAAATGCCCAAGGCCTCAGCGATGGTGGACTGTGTTTCCTCACGGTAGTAGCGGCGGTAGAGCAGGTGCCGGTCTTCGGCACTGAGGTCGCGGATTGCGTTCCGCAGGGCCAGCACGTCCTCGAGCCGGTCCGTTGGGCAACCAAAAGCTGAAAGGGAGCCTTGGAGTCCATCGCGGCCCTCCGAGGCCGGGGCGTCCAGCGAATCCGGACGCTTGCTGGTCCCAGCCATGAGGGCTTCCCGCACCTGGCAGGGCTCCAACTGGAGATCCTGGGCGACTTCCTCAGGCGAGGGGGTGCGCTGCAGGGTCTGTGTCATCTCTTCAGTCCGCGCCAGCACCTGCCGACGCACATCCTGGATGGTCCGAGGTGGGCGGACAACCCAGCAGTGATCCCGGAGGTAGCGTTTGACCTCCCCGGCGATGGTTGGAGCGGCGTAGGCCGGGAAGCTGACACCCTTGGACTCGTCGTAGCCACGGGAGGCTTTGATCAGGCCCATGTACGCGACTTGCCGCACGTCGTCGATGTCGTGGGTGTGGGCCGAGTACCTCGCCGCGATGGCTTTGGCCAGATTGAGGTGGTCCAAGACCAAGCTGTCTTGGAAGCTCTGCCGAATACTGCCCTCGGGCGCGGGCCCGGGAGTTCTTGTTCGGACCTCGTAGGGTCGGGTTTGATGCATGGGGCTTCAATCCTTAGGGGATGTAAAGGGTGAGCCCACGGCAAGACTCCTTAAAAAGAGAAGCACACTTACTATTAGCTTTCAACGGGTGTGGGAGTAAAAAGCGAAGTACGCTTAGTATTAACCTTCAACGGGGATGCGGGGTTAGGCGCAAAAGGCAGCCGTATCCAGGAGCGGAGATCGAGATGGAAGAACCACAGCTCGCCGAACCGGCATCAATGGTGGCCGATATCCAAAGCCTGCTCTTGGACACCGACGACGTCACGGAGTTCCTGGAAGAACTCGCAAGGCACTCCGCGGCCATCTTCAGCGGCTCGGCAGGGGAAATTTATTGCGGAATCACCCTGATGCGGCAACGCACCGCAGCCACCGTTGCCAGCAGCGGGGAACGGGCACGGCAACTGGATGAAGTCCAGTACGCGTTCGCAGACGGTCCGTGCCTGCACGCCTGCCGCGAAGGCACGCAAGTCCACATTCCGGACTTCGAGAAGGACGATACCTGGCCGGACTATAACGCGGCCATCACCGGCCATGGCCTGCGTTCCGTGCTGGCCGTTCCGTTCAACCTCCCGGACGATACCGCCAGGGCGGGCTTGAATCTCTACTCGGACCGGCCCCATGCGTTCGACCAAGGCGCCGTACAGCGGGCCAACGATTACGTTGACCAGGCCTCCAATGGCCTCCGCTTGGCCATTAAGCTGGCGCAGCACAGCGAGACGGCCGCCAACTTACGGGCGGCGATGGAGTCGCGGACCGTCATCGACGTCGCCACGGGCATCATCATTGCCCAGAACAGGTGCACACAAGTGGAAGCCATGGAGCTCATCAAAAAAGCCTCCAGCAACCGCAACATCAAACTGCGGGCCGTAGCCCAGGCCATCGTTGAGTCAGCCGGCGGTGGACAGGTCCAGACGTACTTCAAATAGGCCGGGCTCCCGCTAGGCGTCAATCACCAAGTCGGTCCGCGCGGTGGAGCAGCACGGCAAGAATTTGCCGGCGTCGATTTCCCGTGCCCGGATTCCGCCCTGGTGGTTCATGTCGACCTCCCCTGACAGCTTGACCACTTTGCAGGAGCCGCACATGCCTTCCTTGCAATTCGCGCCGATCCTGACTCCTGCACGTTGGGCCGCCCCCAGGATGTGCTCGTTGGAGTCGATCCGCACATTAATGCCGGTGCGCATGAAGGACATCGTGAGACTTCCCGTCCCCACCGTGTCGAAGCTGGAGGCATCGGGCGCCATAGCCTTCGGCGCCTCCTCCGAATTGCCGCCGGACGCTGCCGGACCCGGCACATCGTGCTCCACGGATTCCAGCGGCAACCCCGTAGCTTCCAAGGTGCCTTCGGTGTCGTAGCCGGGCTCGTAAAGACCGAACGCGGCGGGTTGGCTTTCGTAGTAGTCTTCGGCGGAATCGGCGAGTTCCTCTGCAATTTCCTCCGCAATGTCCACGGCAAGAGCGAGTTCTGCCTGGTATTCAAGGAGAGTTTGGCGATCCCCCGTGAAGAACTCCATGTAAATCGAGGTGTCGTCCACCCCAACCTTCCTCAGGAGCTCGGTGGCCGTATTCAGGTACCCCTCGGGCCCGCAGGCATAGACTTGGCGGCCGTTGGCATCGGGGGCCACCTCCTCAAGCATGGCGGCCGTGAGCCTCCCGCTGAGTCCTTCCCACCCATCGGGCCTGGCGCGGTCACCTAAGGAGTAGAAGACTTTCACGCGCGAGTCCACGGAGGCGATGTAGGCCAACTCCCGGTGGAAGGCGAAGCCCCCGGCAGCGGCTCCGTGGTAGAGGACCACGACGTCGGCCTGCCCCGGCAGCGAGTGGATGGTCCGCACCATCGACATGATGGGGGTGATCCCCGCTCCGGCGGCCAGCAAAAGGTACCGTGCCCGCCGGTCGGCGTCGGGCAGGTGGAATGCCCCGACTGGGCCGAGCATCTCCAGGACCGTACCAGGTTTGACGTTCTCGTGGACCCACGGCGAGACCACCCCGGTAGGGTCGCGCTTGACGGTGATGTCGAAGGTCCACGGCTTCGTGGGCGAACTGGAGAGCGAATAGCTGCGGTCCACCGGATCACGGTCCTCGCCGTTCACTGGGAAGGCGACGTTAACGTACTGCCCCGCACGGAAGGCCAAGGGTGCACCGTCAGTCCGACGGAACACGAAAGTCATCATCCCGCCCACCTCCGGAACGATCTCGACACATTCGGCCATGAACTCCTGCGGATGCCAAGGTCCCAAGGCGCGGGCGGCCCGGGCAGGTGCCTCGGTGCTGCCCATGACCCGGTTCCAAGGCATCTCAAGACCGCGAATGCGCCGTGGTTCTTCGATGGCAGCCTCAGTGCGGATTTCGATCATGCCAAGTGCTCCTGCACGCGCTGTACGTACCAGTTGATGAATGCCTCCACCTGGTATTCGCTCTTCATGTATGGACCCGGTTCGTACGCAGGGCTTCCAGCGCCCTTCTGGCACAACTCCACGAACGCCTTGTCCTGGAGATTTGTTTGCTTCCAGGTGTAGGTGAGCTTTTCCAGGTCGTAATCGACGCCTTCCTCGGCGTCGTCAGCCACCAGCCATGTGGTGCGTACCAGTGTCTGGTGTTCGTTGATGGGGAAAACGCCGAAAGTAATCACGTGGTCCCCGAGGAAGTGGAACCAACTGTTCGGCTGCAAGTGCATTGAGCAGCGGCCCAGGCGGAAGTCGCGCAGGTCGCCCAGCAGCTTCTTGGAGAGCCTGCGCCCATCGGTCGAGAACGATTCGCCTTCTCCGTCGAGCGATTCCCGTGAGATGCGGATTCCCGCTACGCGTGTGTCGAGCTCCTCCACCACCTCATAGGGAAGGCCATAGCGGCGGCAGCGTTCCTCGAGCGAGGACTGCGCTTCCTTGTTGCGGTCCCACACCTCCTCGAGGTGTGCTGGGATCAGCCCTTCCGTCAGGCCCCAAGTGGGGAAGAGTGAGCATGCGAGTTCCGGGTGCCCGTCGCAGTGGTAGCACTCACGGTTGTTCTCCATGACGAGCTTCCAGTTACCTTCCTCGACGATGTTCTGCTGGTAGGCAACTTTCGTCTTGGACAGATCGTGCGGCGCGAGGTAGGGCTCGAAGATTTTTCCGGTTTCATCGAAATCAGCTGGCGGCTCGTCGGCGATGCAGACAAAGATCAGTCCGGCGAACACACGGCTGTGCGCGCGTTTGAGGCCAAAGCATCCTTTGTCGAACTTCGCCTCTCCCGGCGCAGAGGCATGGATCAGATCACCGTTCGGGTTATACGTCCAGGAGTGGTAGCCACATACGAGGTTTCCCGTGGAACCTGCGGGTTCGGTCAGCACCCGGGCGCCGCGGTGGCGGCAGACGTTGTGCAGTACGTTCACGCCGCCGTCGTCATTGCGCAGCACGATCAAGGAGTAGGGCCCATAGTCGACCGTCACATAGTCGCCCGGTTCGGGCAGTTCGGCGATGCTGGCGGCAAAGATCCAGTGCTGGCCAAAAATGGCTTGCATGTCGACGCCGAAAATCGTCGGGTCCGTGTAGAACGGGGCGTCGAGGGAATATCCCGCGCGCCGGAAGTCGAACAACTCGCTGATCTCCGCCAGCTGCTCTGCGGGCAAAGATGACGCGAGTTTTCCGCGTGTGTTGAGGGGTAAGTTCGCTGGAGCAGACATGTGGTTCCTCCCGGGGGCTGGGTAATTATGCGATTCGTGGGGACAACGGGCCGGGGGTCCACCCTGCGTTGTCGAAATCCGCGTAATCACGAGATTAGAGTCGATCGACCTGCAACAAAAGCGCAACATTCAGGAGATATCCATGCACAATAGGTGCATGATTGATCCACGTCTGATTACGCTCCGGGTTTTTGCCCGCTGTGGCACAGTTGGCGCCACAGCTGAGCTGACAGGATATTCCCCTTCCGCTGTTTCCGCGCAGTTGCGTGAGCTCCAACGTGTACTGGGAATGCAACTCCTGACCAAGGACGGCAGGGGCGTGCGGTTGACCGCCACCGGCCGCTTCCTCGTGGAGGGTTCGGACACCCTCATTTCCGAGTGGGAGAGCCTGCGCGCAGCGGCCATGGAGGCCGGGGACCAGGTGCAGTCCCGCTTTGGACTTGGCGGATTCTCGACGGCGGCCGCGCAATTGCTCGCGCCGCTGGCAGCCTCGTTGCGTTCAACACACCCCCTGCTGCAAGTGCAGGTACTCGAGGCCAATCCAGCGCGGTGCTTCGATTTATTGGTCGCCGAGCGAATCGACCTGGCGGTCATCGTCGCGATGCAATCGGACAGCTACGGCGAGGATGACCCACGTTTTGAGCAGACCGTTCTGCTTGACGATCCCTTGGACGTGATTCTTCCCGCGAGCCATCCCTTGGCGTCCCGGAAAACGGTGACGCTGGAAGAGCTTGCCACGGAACCCTGGATTACCGAGGCGGCGGGTTCCACCTACCACTCCCTTTTCACCGCAGCCTTCACGGCCGTTGGAGTGACGCCACGGATAGCCCATGAGGCCGTTGAATGGGAAACCCAGATCGCGTTCGTGGGTGCGGGACTTGGCGTGGGCCTGCTGCCGCGTCTGGCGCCGTTGCACAATGCCGAAAACGTGGTCCGGCTGCACATTGCCGGGAAAGGGAAGCCCGCCCGGCGCATCGTGGCCGCCGTGCGGCGAGGGAGCATTACATCGCCGCTGATCCAGGAGTCGCTCGACATCCTGCAGGTCAGCGCCAGTCGAATCCTCAACGATCGGCCCAAAGACGATCTCTGACATGCCCGCCCATGGCCCGGGTGCCGGCCGTCGCCGCCGGCTGGGCTCTCCCCCGAGTCCTGTTACCAGCCGCGCTCTGCGAGGCGGTGGGGCTGGGGGATCTCGTCGACGTT
>NZ_JARVTA010000037.1:0-39464 GCF_030208915.1 Arthrobacter sp. efr-133-TYG-104 | reverse complement strand
GTCAACGAAGCGACGCTCAGAACCCGAGATTTACACCACTCCACGGGACGTGACCTGGGGATGCCCGCTGCCGTGGGAGCAGCAGCAGGACTTTCTAGTGCACCTCACGCGGGCGGACGGCAGCTTCCGCCCCCAACGCAGGGGAGTTCGCGGACACAGGATGGTGCTGGCGGATCAGGACATCGCCTGTGTGGACACGATTCCGGTGACTACTCCCGCCCGAACGTGGCTGGACCTTGCCGCGATCCTGCCCTTTGAGGACCTGGTCGCAGCGGCCGACCACTTTATCTGCAGCCAGCGGAGGAGCTTCGGCCATAACAGGACCGCCCTCTGCACGCTGGAAGACCTGCGGGAACAGGTGAAGCGGAACACCGGCATGCGTGGCATTCGGAAGGCTCGGGCTGCCCTGGATCTGGCGAGGGTTGGTGCCGATTCCGTTCCGGAGACCAAACTACGCCTGGCTATTGGCCGCGACTTCCTGCCCGAGCCGGTATTGAGATACGTCGTCTGCACCGCCTTTGGGCGGGAAGTTGCGTGGCCGGATCTGGCTTTCCCGAACTTCAAAGTTGCGGTTAATTACGACGGCGGCCATCACCTCACCGCGACGCAGAAGGAATCCGATATTCGGCGTGAGGCCCTGCTGGCGGCGAACGGGTGGATCTCCGTGGTTATCACGGCCGCGCAGGTTCGGGACCGCGGATACGACGGGGTTGTCCGCCGCGTCCGGGAGGCTCTCCTACGTGGCGGGTGGGTGCCGAGGGGTTAGCTCTCGGCGCTTTGGTGGGATCTTTCAGCCGAGATGTCGCCCCTCGGCGAGGGGAAGCAGGGAGCAGCCTAGGACGCTGGGCGCTCCTGCGTCCGGGGTGGCGCCTTCGGGGACCTGCGAAGGGCCTTGACCACGGGTTCGACGAAGCGCGCGGCCAGCGGGCCCATGATGGCCATGATCAATACATAGGCCGTGGCAAGCGCGGCAAGGTCGTGCGGCACCACCCCGGAGGTCACCGCCAAACCTGCGATGACGATCGAGAATTCACCGCGCGCTATCAACGCTGCGCCGGCACGGAACCGGCCCGGCACAGCGATACCTGCGCGCTTCGCCGCCCAGAAACCCGTGATCATCTTGGTCGCTGTGGTCAACACCGCCAGCACCAGCGCCCAGCCAAGCACTGGTGGAATCGAACTCGGATCGGTGTTGAGCCCGAACGCCACGAAGAAAATCGCGGCAAAAAGGTCGCGCAGCGGTTCAAGGATCCGGGTGGCGTTGTGTGCCGTTGCACCGGAGATAGCGATGCCCAGCATGAAGGCGCCCACGGCTGCGGAAACTTGGAGGGCGGAAGCTATTCCGGCCACCAGCAACGCCAGGCCCAGCAGGTTGAGTAGGAAGACTTCCGAGTTCTCGCTGTGCACCGCTTGGGAGACCCGGTGCCCCTGCTTCAGCGCGATAAAGAGCACCAAGGTGACGACGGCAAGTGCGATCCCCACGGTCTGGAGACCGCCCAGGAATCCGACGCCGGCGAGCATGGCCGTGAGGATCGGAAGGTAGATGGCCATCGCGAGGTCTTCAAAGACGAGGATCGACAGCACTACTGGTGTTTCGCGGTTACCGATCCGTCCCAAGTCCGTGATGACCTTCGCTGCTATGCCGGAGGACGAGATATAGGTGACGCCGCCCATCACAATGGCGCCTACCAGTCCCCAGCCGAGGAACACGGCAATGCCGGCCCCGGGGAGGAAGTTGAGCACGAAGTCCACCACGCCGGCCTGCCAGGAACGCCGTAGTCCGGTCACCAGCTCGGAGGCCGTATATTCCAGTCCAAGCATGAGCAACAGCAGGATGACCCCGATCTCGCCCGAAAGGTGGGCGAATTCGTGCATTCCATCCAGCTTGACCAGGCCCCCGGCTCCAAAAGCCAGACCACCTACCAAATACAACGGAATGGGCGACATCCCGATCCGTCCCGCGAGTCTGGCCAGGAGGCCGAGGCAGAAAACCACGGCGCCCAGTTCAACGAGGGCAAGCGCGAGCGGATCCATCCCGCTCAGCCGTTGCGGAGGATGCCGGCTGCCGAATCGAGGCCTTCCTGGGTGCCCACTGCCACGAGCAGGTCACCGGTGTGAAGTACGACGTCGGGCGCCGGCGACGGAACAACTTCGCCTTCGCGCATGATCGCCACGATCGAGACTCCGCTCCGGGTACGAATCTGGGCCTTGCCCATTGCTTGGTCCGCGAATGGGGAATCGGGAGTTATGGAGAATTGCCGCGTCACGATCCCCGGCACTTCCCGGTGGGCCTCGGCGAGCCGCATGGCTATGTGCTGGCCGCCCAAGAGATTGCCCAAGGCCGCTGCCTCATCGGCCGTCAGGGGAATGGATGCTTGGCACGTGTCTGGATCGTCCCAAGTGGAGACGAATAGTTGGGTTTCGCCTTCGCGAAGTTCCACCACGCCGATGCGGCGCCCTGATGCCGTGACGAAGTCCTTGCGGATCCCCAGGCCCGGCAGTTCAGTCTCTTCCACGTTCATAGCTCCACCCTAACCTTGTTGAAACGGCGCTGGTGCGGCGTCCGCCGTCGACCGTTCCTATCTAGTTAACGTTCGGGGACCACCGCTATTTCCACAGCGGCAGGTGGCTTCACTGGAAGGATTACCAGCAACCCTGCCAGGAGGACCACCATGATGCCGAGTATGCCCCAGCGTTGGGCTTGGCCCTCGGCCACCAGGGGTGCTGCGATGGTGATGCAGAGCGTGAAGAGCAGGGGAGCGAGGAAGCTCACGGCACGTCCGGTGGTGGCGTAGAGGCCGAACAACTCGCCCGATTCACCTGCTGGTGCCAGCCGGGCGAGGTAGGCCCGGGACGATGACTGGGCCGGTCCCACGAACAGGCAGAGCAGCAGGCCGAAGACCCAGAAGGTGTTGCTTCCGGGCCAATCTGAGCCGAAGAACACGTAGTGGCCGTTGCCGAGCACCAAGATGGCGGTCCCCGCAGTGAGCAGGCCAATCAATGAGCCCACGATCACGGTCTTGGGCCCTACTTTGTCATCCATGAACCCGCCGATCATGGCGCCGACGGCAGCGACGATATTTCCGAAGATGGCAAAGAAGATGACTTGCTTGAGCTGAAAACCGAAGGTGCCTGCCGCGATGACACCGCCGAAGGTGAAGACCGCGGCCAGCCCGTCCCTGAAGATGGCGCTCGAGAGCAGGAAGTAGATGGTGTGTGGGCTGGTTCGGTACATCGCACGGACCCGCCGTATCAAGAGTCCGTAGGACGCTATGAAACCAAGGGATGGGCCTTCCTTCTTTACGGATAGCTCGGGAACGGCGAGCATCACAGGAAGCGCGAAAATGAAGAACCACAGTGCTGAGAAGATCGCGACGAGCCGGATGTTCAGTGAGTCCTGGGTTGATGCGCCGAACCACTCGAAGGAGGGTTGGACGAAGAGTTGCAGCACCAACAACAAGGCCACGATCCCACCGAGGTACCCCATTCCCCAGCCGAAGCCGCTCACTTTGCCAATGTTCTTGGGCGTAGAGACCTGGGCCAGCATGGCGTTGTAGTTCACGCCGGCAAACTCAAAAAAGACGTTGGCCAATGCAATCAAGCAAACGCCCAGCAACAGGAAACCCGGCTGGGGGAAGACGAAGAAGCAGAGGGCCGTGAGCAGTGCCGTGGCGGCAGTATTGACGCCCAGCCACAGTTTTCGCCGCCCTCCGGCGTCGGAGCGTTGTCCCGTCACCGGGGCCAGCAAAGCGATGGCCAAGCCACCGACGGCCAGCGCAGTGCCCAGGGCTGCCGACGCCGTATCCTGGCCGCCGAAGGCATTGGACGTGAGGTAGACCGTGAAGACGAAGGTGGTCATCACCGCGTTGAAGGCAGCCGATCCCCAGTCCCATGTTGCCCACGCGAGGATCTGCCCCTTTGTGGGAACCGCAGTGCCGGAGGCGAGCTCCGAGGAGGGACGGGAGGCTTCGGGAACTACGGCCGCGTTCATAGCATGAATGCTATAGGGAGTGGTCCGGCTTCAGGCAGGGGGCGGAGCCGCGAAGCGGTCAGCGGGAAGCGGTAATGCGGTCGGAGTGCCTTGGTAAACTAGGGACACTGAACCCAACGAATACCCGCGTGCTCCAACTTTTGATAATGCCTTCCTGACTTTGCGGAGAAAACAGTGATCACAGTTCTCGCCATCACCTTTGTAGCGGCAACTGTGGCGCCCTTGATCTTCAGGCAACTCGGCCGGAACGCTTTCTACGTGCTTGCCGCTGTCCCGGCAGCAGCTTTCCTGTGGCTCATCCTTCAGTACCAAGCCGTATATTCCGGCGGTGGCATAGAAGAGCTGCTTCCGTGGATACCCAGCCTCCACGTCGAGTTGGCCTTCAGGATGGACCCCTTGGCGTGGGTGATGTCCCTTCTGATCTTGGGCGTCGGTTCGTTGGTGCTGGTTTACTGCGCCCGGTATTTCAAGAACGAAGACCCCGATCTGGGCGGGTTCGGCGCTCAGCTGTTGGCTTTCGCCGGTGCCATGTTCGGCTTGGTGACCTCTGATGACCTTTTGATGCTCTTCATTTTTTGGGAGCTCACAACTGTCCTGTCCTACCTCCTCATCGGATACGCCCGCACCCGGCTTGCGGCACGGCGTTCGGCCCTTCAAGCCCTCATAGTTACAACCGCCGGCGGACTTGCGATGCTGGTGGGGCTCGTCATCATGGGCCAAGCTGCCGGGACGTACCGGATCTCGGCGATCCTTGACCGTGCCGGAGAACTACTCAACGGCCCCATGCAAGGCGCGCTGACGGCCGCCGTCGTGCTTGTCCTGGCCGGAGCCGTGACCAAGTCGGCACTCATTCCCTTCCACTTCTGGTTGCCGGGAGCCATGGCCGCGCCCACTCCGGTGAGCGCCTACCTGCATGCTGCTGCCATGGTGAAGGCCGGCATTTATATCGTGGCGCGGCTGGCACCCGGTTTTTCGGAATCCCCCTGCTGGCTGCCGCTGGTCCTTGGCCTGGGCCTGGCAACGATGCTCGTGGGTGGGTACCGGGCCCTGCGCCAAACCGACATCAAACTGATCCTTGCTTACGGAACGGTGAGCCAACTCGGCTTCCTGACCATGGTTGTGGGACTGGGCCAGCCAGACGCCGCGCTCGCAGGTTTAGCGCTCCTGTTGGCCCATGGACTCTTCAAAGCAACCCTGTTCCTGGTGGTGGGCATCATCGACCACCAGTCCGGAACACGGGACCTGCGCAAACTGTCGGGCGTTTTCAGGTCTTCCCGGGCCTTGGGCGTGGTGGCCGCAATTGCTGCTGCGTCCATGGCCGGTGTTCCACCGCTGGCCGGTTTTGTGGCCAAGGAATCTGTGTTCGAAGTCTTCGTCCACTACGCCAACGGCCATGAGGCACCGGCATGGAGCCTCTTGATTTTGGTGGGGCTCGTGGTGGGCTCGATCCTCACTTTTGCCTACAGCGCACGCTTCATGTGGGGCGCGTTCGCCACCAAGCCCGGCGTGGAGCCCACACCGTTCAAACCCATCAAACCAGCATTCCTGGCGGCCCCCGCCGTCCTCAGCCTCCTGACGGTCCTCTACGGTTTGTGGCCGGATCCGCTAGATTCGTGGATCCAGCCCTACGCTGCGACGTTTGCCCAGGGCCACGCCCAAGGCCAGGAGACAGCCGACGCCGGGCACTTGGCTTTGTGGCACGGCTTTACCCCCGCGTTGGGCCTCACCGCAGTCACCTTTGCCCTCGGCGCCGCGATGTTCTACGGCCGCCGCATGGTTGACCGTGTGCAGGGCAGGATTCCCCCGTGGATCGACGGCGACCGCGCCTACCAAAACACCATTGGTGCTTTGGACGACGTCGCAGTCTGGGTGACGGGCCGCACCCAACGCGGATCGCTGTACTTCTACCTGGCCGTCATCCTGACCGTTGCCTTCGCGGTCCCGCTGACTGCGCTGATCATGGCCAACAAGCCGTTGCCCGGAAACATCTACCTGGTGGACCCCAACTCGCCGCTCCAAATTGTGGTGGGCATTGGAATCGTGGTGGGTGCTTTGGCAGCGGTCCGGGCCAACAAGCGCTTCCTCGCGGTCCTCATGGTGTCCGTCACCGGTTACGGCATAGCACTCATGTTTGCCTTCCAGGGAGCGCCGGACTTGGCGCTGACCCAGATGCTCGTGGAGACCATCGTGCTCGTGGCTTTCGTCCTGGCCATGCGAAGCCTCCCTGCGGGGCTACGGGACAGGACCGGAGGCCGGCTGCGGGTGATTCGAGTGATCATTGGCGCTGCGTTTGGGATCACCATGATTTTCGTGGCCATTTACGCCATGGGTGCGCGCGTGGCGACGCCCGTTTCACTGGACTTCCCGCAACTGGCGTACAAAGGCGGTGGCGGCCTAAACGTGGTCAATGTGACGCTCGTGGACATCCGGGCTTGGGACACTTTCGGGGAGATCTCCGTACTGGCCATTGCCGCGACTGGCGTTGCAAGCCTGATTTTCGTCCGAAGCCGGGGCGAGCGGATTAAGACCTCCGAGACGGTTCCGGAAGGCAGCGTGGGGCGCCGGACCGGCGTCGACCGTGGTACCCGCGCCAGCGCAACGCTGGCGGTGGCGCGGAAATTCAGCGATGTCAGCCGTGACGCGTGGCTTGTGGCGGGGAGGACCTTGGCACCTGAACGGCGATCGATCATCTTCGAAGTAGTGACCCGCCTCATCTTCCATTCGATGATCGTCTTCTCCATCTACTTGCTCCTGGCAGGCCATAACCTCCCGGGCGGCGGTTTCGCCGGGGGCCTGACAGCCGGGTTGGCCCTCACTATCCGCTACTTGGCGGGCGGGCGCTTCGAGTTGAGCGAGGCCGCCACGGTCAGTGCCGGAACCCTTTTGGGAACGGGACTTGCGACGGCGGCAGCGTCCGGTCTGGTGCCGTTGTTCCTTGGCGGACAGGTGTTCCAAAGCGCCATAATCGAGTTTTGGCTGCCCGTTTTTGGCGACATCAAGTTCGTCAGCTCCACCGTGTTCGATATCGGCGTCTACATCGTGGTGGTGGGCCTGGCACTGGACGTCCTCCGAAGCCTTGGTGCTGAAATCGACGAGCACTTTGAAGGAGCGGATGCACCGCTCGCCGAGAACGACGCCGCCGATTCCGCCGAAGCTGCCGAAGCCGCCGAAATCGCGGCCACCGGGAAGGGCCACGCATGAGCATCAACCTGACCCTGCTGATCATCATGGGCGTCCTCTACGCCTGCGGGATCTACTTGATCCTTGAGCGCAGCCTCACCCGGGTATTGCTGGGGTTGATGTTGCTGGCCAACGCCACCAACATCCTCATCCTCAGTACGGGCGGATACGCGGGCTTGGCGCCGTTGTACAGCCGGGAAACCAAACCCGATGCCTATAACGACCCCTTGCCGCAGGCGTTGATCCTGACCTCGATCGTCATCTCTTTCGCCGTGACCGCTTTCATGCTGGGCATCATTTACCGGACCTGGCTCTTGGCCCGGCAGGACGAGATCCAAGACGACCTCGAGGACCGCCGCGTGGCCAAGACGCCGAGTTTCGACGCCGAGGATGACGCGGTGGTCCCGCCGGAAACTACCGAGTTCGCCCTGATTCCCCCCAGTGCGGAAAACCGGAACAAACCGGACGCCACGGAAACCCCCAATTCATCCACCACCCAGGAAGGAGGCAACGCGTGAACCTGGCCACCCTGTCACCGCTCGCTGTCCTCCTGCCCATCCTCGGTGCGGCACTGACGTTTATGCTCATCCGGCACCACACAGCCCAACGGGCCGTCAGCATCAGCGTCCTCAGCGCCACGCTGCTGCTTGAATGTGTTCTGCTGGCCTCGGTGTGGAATGGCGGCACAACGTCAGTGACCCTCGGCGGCTGGTTTCCCCCTTGGGGCGTGGTCTTGGTGGTGGACCAGTTCTCCTCGCTGATGCTGGTGGTCTCCAGCGTGGTCAGCCTGGCTGTCCTGGTTTACGCCACGGGACAAGGCATGGCCGACGGCGACGAAGAGGCGCCTGTCTCGATCTTCCACCCCACCTACCTGATCCTCGTAGCTGGAGTGTCCAACGCGTTCCTCACCGGCGACCTCTTCAACCTCTACGTCGGCTTCGAAATCCTACTGACGGCCAGTTATGTCCTGATGACGCTCGGCGGTACCGGCCCACGCATCCGTGCGGGTGTCACGTATGTGGTGGTTTCCGTGGTGTCATCGGTGCTGTTCCTTATTGCCATTGCCATGATCTATGGGGCCACGGGAACCGTGACGCTCGCGGACCTGGCCATTAAGTTGGCGGCGCTGGACCAGGGAACGCAGAACCTGTTGCACGTGATGCTGCTGGTGGCGTTCGGCATCAAAGCAGCCGTCTTCCCGTTGTCCTTCTGGCTTCCGGACTCGTATCCCACAGCGCCTGCCCCCGTGACGGCAGTCTTTGCCGGCTTGCTGACCAAAGTGGGCGTTTACGCCATGGTCCGCACTGAGACATTGCTTTTTCCCGGCGACACCCTCAATGTTCCGTTGATGGTGGTGGCGCTGCTGACCATGCTGGTGGGAATCCTTGGCGCCTTAGCGCAGAGCGACATCAAACGACTCCTCTCCTTCACGCTGGTCAGCCACATCGGTTACATGGTGTTTGGCTTGGCGATGAGTTCGGTGGCTGGGCTGGGTGCCGCTGTCTTTTATGTGGCCCACCACATCACGGTGCAGACCAGCCTCTTCCTGGTGACGGGGCTGATAGAGCGTCGCGGGGGCAGCTCATCCATCGACCGTTTGGGTGGCCTGGCCAAACTTTCACCACTGCTCGCGTTGCTCTTCTTCGTTCCTGCAATGAACTTGGCCGGCATTCCGCCGTTCTCGGGCTTCCTCGGCAAACTCGGCCTGATGCAGGCCGGCGTCGAACTTGGAACCCCGCTCGCAATCGCCCTGGTGGTGGGCGGGGTGGTCACCAGCCTGTTGACCTTGCTTGCCATAGCCCGAGTGTGGAACAGGGCTTTCTGGCGGAGACCGGAGGACGCCGAATACCCCGCCGAGGTCCTCAAAACCCCAGGTAACATCGGAGTCCTTCCACGAACCATGGTCGGATCCACGGTGGCCCTGGTAGTCGTTGGAGTCGCATTGACCCTGTTCGCCGGACCACTCTTCAAGGTTGCGGACGGATCCGCCCGGATCATGCTGGACCGTACAGCCTACATCCACTCCGTCCTGGGCGATTCAGTCCAGGTTCCGCCGCTGCGGGTCCCCCTGCCCCGGACGGCAGGTGCCAAATGAGTCGGAATCCCATCGCGTTCCGCAAGGAACTGCCCCTGCTCATCTGGTTGGTGATCGTTTGGGGGGCACTTTGGCGGGACTTCAGCCCCGGCAATTTGTTGTTCGGCGCCGTCATCGCCATTGTGGTCGCCAAGCTCTTCTACCTACCGCAAGTGGAGCTGAGCGGGAGGTTCAACGTGGTGAGGGCCGGGGCCTTCGCCGTCGTTTTCCTGGCCAAAGTGGCGGCGGCGAGCTTCTTGGTGCTGTACCTGGCCGTCGCCAAAGGGCCCAAGGTGCGCAGCGCCGTCGTCGCTGTTCCGTTGCGGAGCCATTCTGACCTCATGGTGACGGCCACCGGCCACGTCATCTCGCTGATCCCCGGCTCGCTGGTGGTGGACGTGGACCGGTCGACGTCCACGCTGTACTTGCACGCCCTGAGCATCTACAACGAAGACGACATTGCGAAGACCCGTCGTGATGTGCAAAACATCGAGGCGGGTTTGATCCGGATCATGGGCACCCGGGAGGAAGTGGATGCGCTGGACGTGGAACGGGCTGCAAGAACGGGAGGGCTGAAGGCATGAAGGACATCGTGCTCGTTGCCACGGCGGTGATTTTGGGACTGGCTGCTGCCGGGGCCATCATCAGGATCGCCATCGGCCCGTCCTTGCTGGACAGGGTCCTGGCCTCTGACGTGTTGCTGGCCATCCTGGGTGCCGCGCTGGCGGTGGACATGGCCGTTAACCGACACCTGAACAACCTGATGCTCCTGGTGGGTTTGGCCATCATCGGTTTCGTCGGGTCAGTAACCGTTGCCCGTTTCGTGGCCGAACGAAGGGACCGCAGCAATGACTCCTGACGCCACCGGTGTGGACGCCGTGATCGACGGCGTGACCGCTGTATTGCTGGTGGTCGGCGCCCTCATGTCCTTGGGCGCCGCCATTGGGCTGCTGCGATTCCCTGACCTCATGAGCCGCATGCACGCCGCCACCAAGCCCCAGGTTTTGGGCCTGTTCCTGATGCTGGCCGCGATCGGGTTGCAGATGAGGACGTGGTGGGTGTGGCCTGTGCTGTTGGTCGCGTGGATCTTCCAGCTGCTGACCGTGCCGGTCTCAGCCCATATGGTGGGCCGCTCGGCGTACCGGACAAAGCACGGTCACCGGGAGTTGCTGACCAAGGACGAGCTGGAGTCAGTGGTCCAGCGGGCCGCGGAAATCCAGCGCGCCGCTCCCGATGCCTAGACGATGTCCTGGGTCTTGGCGAACCGGGCGATAGCGTGCTGGGTGCCCCTGCTTGCGAGAACCTGGATGAGCGTGCTCACGAATGCTGAAATCAGCGCGAACGTCAGGGCTGAACGAAGGCTGGTCTCCATGTCGTCATTGCCTGTGGGCGGCTTGTTTCCCGTGGCCTTTTCCCATCCTTTGTTGACGAGTTTGGTTCCGACGAAGCCGGCTCCGAGGCTGACTCCGGCACCCACTAGCTTGAATAAGAGGTTCATGCCCCCAGCCTAATGGCAACGGCAGGAGCGGCACCGTTCGTTGCGGCTTCCCGTCGTGTCCCTTAGGGCCCGGCGTGGGCCTTGAGGAACGCGGCAAGGGAACCGGGCCCGGCGAGGACTGGAATGACGTCGTGCTCTGCTGACCACACAGCCTCCACCGAGCCGAAACCGGCGATTTCCTTGAGCAGGAAGAACGTGGGCGGCATGAGCTTGAGGCTGTGTGCTGCCTCGGCTTCCAGGATCTGTTGTACCGGCATCCACAAGGACTGCCACGCCTCCGTTGTTTGGTGCCGCGGGTCAGCTCCCGCGGCCGGCTTTGCGACGTAGAAGAAAGTGTCGAATCGCTTGGGCATGTCTGTGGGTGTGATCCAGTTGGCCCATGGCCGGAGATTCGCGGCTTCCAGGGTTAGTCCGGACTCCTCCTGGACCTCACGGATGGCTGCTGCCAGGATGGTGCCGGCCATCTTGTGTTCCAGTGCGGGGTCTTCGCTGATGGAGCTCAAGTGCCAGTCCGCGGCATGGCTCGCCAACAAGTCCGCTGGGTAGTTCCACCCGTGGTGGTCCGCCGCGTCAACACGCCCACCTGGGAAGACCACCATGCCGGCGGCGAAATCCATGGTGCTGACCCGGTGCTGGACAAAGACTTCCAAGCCACCTGGTGCGTCGCGGAGCAAGATGACGCTCGCGGCGAGGCGCGGTTTTGCCGGGGCACCATTTTCGGTCGGAATCGTGTGCCGCGGAACGTTGGTCATTGAGTCATTCTCTCAGGTCTCGTTGCGAGGCCCGCTGCGCAGGGCAAACGTCGTCGTAATCATGGAGAGCGGGCCCCGCAACGCAGGTGTAAACTGAACCAGCCCACAAGGGCAGATTCAAAACGACAGGGGAGCGCCGCCGTCGTAACCTGCAGCGATGCAGGTGACGCGAGGGCGCTGAGAGTGCGGACAGCCGCAGACCCTCGAACCTGATCCGGTTAGTACCGGCGCAAGGGAGTCGAGCTTCTCAAAGTGTCCGGATCAGGGCGGCGCAGGCCGCTGGGACCCAGGTGCTTTCCCCTCCTGTAAACCTCAGGAGGCAGAAAAAATGACCACGGTAAACGTGAAAAAGACCAGTTACAACTGGCGCGTAGTAGACATCGTGGTGGCGGCCCTTATCGCCATCGCCGGCGGCGTGATCTTCTGGGCTTGGGACCAGGGCGCCGCAATCATCTCCATCCCGCTGGACGCAACGTATCCTCCACTGACCGGCATCATCGCCGGCGGTTGGATGATCCCGGCGGTCTTGGGAGCACTCATCATCCGTAAACCGGGCGCGGCGCTGTTCTGCGAAACCGTGGCAGCAGCCAGCGAGCTCATCATGGGCTCCCAGTACGGCACCACCGTGCTGATCTCCGGCGTACTCCAAGGCCTCGGCGCCGAGCTCATCTTCGCGGCCTTCCGCTACAAGAAGTTCAACCTGCCGACGGCGCTCCTCGCCGGAGCGGGCGCGGGCTTGTTCTGCGGCCTCAACGACTGCTTCCTGCCGTGGGGTTGGAACATCGCCTACGAAGCACTCGACAAGCTGACGTACATCATCTTCACCACCGTTTCCGGCGCGATCATTGCCGGCGCACTGTCGTGGCTCGCCACCCGTGGCCTTGCGACGACGGGCGTGCTGAGCTCGTTCGCGTCGCGCAAAGCGGCTTCGGAGCCCGTCTTCAACTGATGGGTTCCACCTACGACGCGCGGCCTGCCGCCATCCTGGCCGAGGGCTGGGGTTGGCGGCATGCCGGGCGGCCCCAGCCGGCCATTCAAGGCCTTGACCTCCGGATCGAACCGGGGGAGCGCGTGCTGTTGCTGGGTCCCTCAGGCGCGGGCAAGTCCACGCTTTTGCATGCCCTAGCCGGGGTCTTGGGTGATGAGGAAGACGACTCGGATGAGACGGGTTCGCTGCTGATCGACGGCGTTGCGCCCCGCGCCCAGCGGGGCCGGGCAGGCTTGATGCAGCAGGACCCCGAAACGCAGGTTGTCCTCTCCCGTGTGGGTGACGATGTCGCCTTTGGCGCGGAGAACCTCTGCGTGCCCCGGGAGGAGATATGGGCCCGCGTTCATGAAGCACTCGACGACGTCGGCTTGCGCACCGCGGCTGGTGCGGGTTTGGCCCTTGATCACCCGACGGCGGCGCTGTCCGGCGGGCAGAAGCAACGCCTTGCCCTCGCAGGCATCCTGGCCATGCGGCCCGGCCTGATTCTCTTGGACGAACCGACCGCCAACCTCGATCCCGAAGGGGTCTTGGAAGTGCGCGACGCCGTCCGCCGCTGCCTTGATAAGACCGGCGCAACCTTGGTGGTGGTAGAGCACCGGGTGTCCGTGTGGAAAGACCTCGTAGACCGGGTGGTGGTGCTTCAACCGGGCTCCAGCGGGACTTCAGCCGCACCCGGGAAGTCAGCTGCTCCCGGAGTCCTCGCGGACGGTTCCCCCGGCAAAGTGTTGTCCGAACAGCGCTCCATGCTCATGGCCGCCGGCGTGTGGGTACCGGGATACGTGCCCCCTGCCCGGGCGCGGCGCAGCGGACACTCGGAGCCGGGTCACTCTGAGCCGGCGGCAGCAGAACTCCTCCTAGCGGCACAGGACCTGGCTGTTTCCCGCGAAAAGCCCCGCCGCCGTGGCTTCAAGAGCATCCCGCCCGTCCCTGTGCAGTCTGGAATCACTGCGCAGGTCAGGTCCGGACAAGCCCTGACGATCATGGGTCCGAACGGGGCCGGGAAGTCCACGTTCGCCCTCACATTGGCCGGCCTTCTGGCGCCGGTGCGCGGCAAGGTGAGTGCCGCCGTCGAGCTTTCCCAGGGAGCGGGATTTGATCCGTTCAGGTGGAAGGCCGAGCAGCTGATCTCCCGCATCGGAACGGTGTTCCAGGAACCTGAGCACCAGTTCGTCACGGGGAAGGTGTTGGACGAGCTCATGTTTGGACCGAAGCACCTGGGGCACGGACAGGAACGCGTGGACGAATTGCTTGAGCGGCTAAGGCTCACCCACCTCGTTGACGCCAACCCGTACACTCTCTCCGGCGGGGAGAAGCGCCGGCTGTCCGTGGCCACGGTGTTGGCCGCGCACCCCAAGGTCCTGGTGCTCGACGAACCCACTTTCGGCCAGGATGCGAACACCTGGGCGGAGCTTGCCTCCTTCCTGTCAGAACTGCTCGACGCCGGAACGGCCGTGGTCTCGGTCACCCACGACCAGGAATTCAGCTCCGTCCTAGGTGGTACCGAATTGCGGTTGGGCCCAGTGCCGCAGGACCGGGAAAGCCGCCAGGAAGCCGGTGCAGCATGAGGGAAGCCTTGACTATGCAGGGCAGTCACGCCGTGCTGACCCGGGCAAATCCACTGGCCAAGTTCGTGGCCGTGTTCCTGGTCTCGATGGTGTTGGCCCTGTCCATCGACTGGGTTTCGGCATCGACGGCCATCGTGGCCGAGCTCGCACTCTTCCCCCTGGCTGGCCTCACCCTTCGGTTGTTGTGGCATCGTGCCTGGCCGCTCGTCATAGCGGCAGCCATCGGCGGCTGGAGTACAGCGATCGTGGCAGCGGACCGCGGCGCTGTACTGCTCGACGTCGGAATCTGGTCAATCAGCGAGGGTTCCCTTGAGCTTGGGCTTGGTTTCATGCTGCGCGGGCTGGCGATAGCCCTTCCGGCTATCCTCTTGATGACCTGCACGGACCCCACCGATTTGGCGGACGCCCTGGCCCAAAAGGCTCGACTGCCGCACCGGTTTGTCCTTGGGTCCCTGGCGGCCATGCGGCTCGTGGGACTGATGGCCGAGGAGTGGCAGACCATTGGCATGGCGCGCCGGGCCCGCGGGGTCGGGTCGCACGGCAACCCATTGCAGCGGCTGAAGGCGACCCTGGGTCAGAGCTTCGGATTGCTGGTCCAGGCTGTGCGGAGGGCCTCGCGGCTGGCGGTGACTATGGAAGCGCGTGGTTTTGGCGGCGGCAAGAGGACGTGGGCCCGCGAATCATCGTACTCGCTGCTCGACGTTTGGGTGGTGCTCGGGGGGCTGATCATTGCATCGGCAACGGTAGTTGCTGCAGTGGGCGCCGGCACCTGGACGTTTGTGTGGCGGTAACCCACGGTATATCGGCGATATCGCATGGATCGGGCACGGTGTGACGTTTGACGCTCAAATGGCGAATTGCTGGGTAGTTCTAGCTCATCTGTGATATTTCTTGGATATGACTCAACCTACCGCTGAACACGTGGGCCTCCTGCTCCGCAATGCCCGCAGCGAAAAAGGCTGGACCCAAGGGCAGCTGGCCGCCGAGCTTGGAACCAGCCAGAGCGCGATAGCCCGGATGGAACAAGGCAAGCAAAACCTTAGTCTCCGGATGATCGAGCGGCTCGAAGCGATCTTCGGGCGCTCGATCGTCAAAGTGGGCCGCCCGCAGATGACCCATCTTCGCGTGGAAGGTGGCCGCACTCTCTCCGGCGAAGTCGATGTCAACAGCAGCAAGAATGCCGGCGTCGCGTTGTTGTGTGCCAGCTTGATCAACCGCGGCACCACAACCCTGCGCCGCCTGGCACGGATTGAGGAAGTCAACCGGATCGTCGAAGTCCTGACGTCCATAGGTGTTGAATGCACGTGGCTCAATGGAAGCGACCTGCGCATCCGCAGGCCTGAGATGCTGGACCTGGGATCCATGGATGTGGATGCGGCCCGTCGCACCCGGAGCGTCATCATGCTACTTGGCCCCTTGCTGGATGAGAGCAGCGAATACCAACTGCCCTATGCCGGTGGATGTGATCTGGGTACCCGGACGGTGGAACCCCACATGCAGGCATTGCGCGAATTCGGGCTCACGGTGGAGGCAAAGTCAGGGTTCTACTCAATCGCTGCTCCTCCTGCTGATGATCTTCACCGCTCGTTCGTGCTCACTGAGCGTGGTGACACAGTCACTGAGAATGCCATCATGGCCGCCGCGCACCGCGAGGGCGTCACGGTGATCCGCAACGCCAGCCCCAACTACATGGTCCAGGATCTCTGCTTCTACCTCCAAGGCCTCGGCATAGACATCAAGGGGGTGGGCACCACCACCTTGAAGATCACCGGGCGGTCCGCGATCGACGTGGATATCGAGTACTACCCCTCGGAAGACCCCATCGAGGCAATGAGCCTCATCACCGCGGGAATCGTCACCAACTCAGAGGTCACTATTCGCAGGGTGCCCATCGAGTTCATGGAGATTGAGCTTGCCACCCTCGAACAGATGGGTCAGAAGCTTGAGGTCTCCGGTGAATACATGGCGCGCAATGGCCGGACCCGCTTGGTGGACGTGACCACCAAGCCGTCCGAGCTCCATGCCTTGCAGGACAAGATCCATCCCATGCCTTTCCCCGGGCTGAACATCGACAACCTCCCGTTCTTCGCTGTCATCGCCGGTAACGCCGAGGGGCAGACCATGATCCATGACTGGGTCTACGAGAACAGGGCCATATACCTCACGGAGCTCAACAAGCTCGGCGCCCAGGTGCAGCTGCTGGATCCGCACCGGATTTACGTCAATGGACCCACCAAGTGGCGTGCCGCCGAAATCGGATGCCCGCCGGCGCTGCGGCCTGCAGCGTGCTTGTTGCTGGCAATGCTGGCGGCCCGTGGCACGTCCGAGTTGCGCAACATCTACGTGATCGAGCGCGGGTACGAGGACTTGGCGGAGCGTTTGAACACAATCGGTGCCAAGATCGAGTACTTCCAGGACTGAGCTGGACGGTTTTGCTGGATCATCCCAACGTGCAGGGTCTCGAATCCCGTGGTGACCGGACTCGGTCCGTGCCGTTCGGCGGTGATCCGGCAAAACCGACGCAGGTCAGGCCCGCCATTGTGGCCTGCCCCGCTCCAGAACCCCGCGAACCTGGGTCATGACGTCTTGGGGAGAGTTCCACAACTGCTCAGGTGCGAAGCTCAGCACAAGAAACCCCCGGGCCTGCGCAGCATTCAGCCTGCCCATGTCCTTCCGCCAGGCTGACCTGGAGCTGTGAAACTGAAAGCCATTGACCTCGACGATCAGCCATCCGTCGATCAGGATGTCAACACGGCCCACACCAGGGATCTGAACCTGGCGTTGGAAGGATAGTCCCTCCGCCTCGAAGAGCAACCGTGCGCTGATTTCCGGAACGGACTCGGACAATCCGTCAGCCATTCGGAGTAGTTTCCGTGCGGACCCAAAGTAGTTGGCCCGCAGCTCACCTGCAAGGACTTCCCGTGGGATTCCGCGCAATCGCATAGCCGATTGGGCGACGGCTATGGCATCACCATCAGGGAGGCAGGTTAACGCGTGCACCACCGTGTCTTCCAGGGACGCCACAGGCACGTTCGCTTCTGAGCCCACCCGCAGACCGGAATGCCGAACGAATCCATGACCCCTGTGATGTCGCGTTGCCAGATGCATCTGTACCGGCTGGGCCCTCAGCCACAGCCCGTAACGGACGGCCGCGGAGGCGCACGTCAGGTATCCGTTGTTGACCAGGGCGGCCAGGTACTCGCGATCGGCGGATGGCAGTGCCCAAATGCCCTGTCTGGGCTGGTAGGCGTGCGGTATTCTCCGCACCATGGCAGGGGTAAAGCCATGCTTGCGGAGTAGGCCAACTCTGGCTACTCCGCCGACCGAAACCAAGAACTCGTACGCCTCCATACAGCCAGCTAGCCACGACCGGGTTGCTGGTGTCCCTGCGAGCTTTGTGTATGTGGAAACAGCCCGCGATTTTTTGCTGGATCATCCCGACGTGCAAGGCAGCGAATCCCGGGATGTGGGGCTTCGGTTCCAAGCCGTCCGGTGATGATCCAGCTAAACCGAGGTCCGTCAGACCTGTTTGAGGGCCTTTTCCAAATCGAGGATGAGGTCGCCGACGTCTTCGAGCCCTACTGACAACCGGACCACGCCATCCGAGAGCCCGATCGCGGCCCGGCCCTCAGGCCCCATGGCCCGGTGGGTGGTGGTAGCTGGATGAGTTATCAGCGACTTGGAATCGCCCAAGTTATTGGAAATGTCGATGATGCTCAGCCCGTCCAAGAGCGCAAAGGCTGCTTCTTTCGCTGACCGGCCGGCCGATGGGGACAGCTCAAACGTCAGCACAGTACCGCCGGCCTTCATCTGCTGCGCGGCAAGCTCGTACTGTGGGTGGGACTTCAGCAGCGGGTACTTGACCCAGCTGATTGCGGGCTGCTCCTCCAACCACTCGGCAATCTTCAACGCGGACGCCGAGCTGTGGTTGACCCGAAGGCCCATGGTTTCAAGGCCCTTCGTCAGTACCCACGCGTTGAACGAGGACAGCGAGGGGCCGGTGTGGCGCATGAGCTGCTTGACGGGCCCGTCGATGAACTCCGTGCTGCCGAGGATCGCCCCGCCCATGACGCGGCCCTGGCCGTCTATGTGCTTGGTCCCCGAGTAGACGATCACGTCCGCACCCAGCTCTCCACAGCGTTGGAGCAGGGGAGTAGCAAAGACATTGTCGACGACGACCGTCGCGCCTGCGGCGTGCGCCAGCTCGCTGACGGCGGCGATGTCGACAATCTCCTGCATGGGGTTCGACGGCGATTCGAAGAAGACCGCGGTGGTGGGTTCGGAGAGGGCAGCCTTCCACTGGTCCAGGTCTGGACCGTCGACGAACACCGTCTCCACGCCCCAACGGGGCAGGATCTCGTTGAGGATCACGAAGCACGAGCCGAAGAGTGAGCGGGCAGCAACCACGCGGTCGCCGGCGGCCAGCAAGGCACCCAAGGCGGTGAAGACAGCGGACATACCCGACGCCGTCGCAAAGCATGCTTCGGTGCCTTCAAGCACACGGAGCCGCTCTTGGAACGTGGCCACGGACGGGTTTCCGTAGCGTGAGTAGACGAAGCGTTGATCCTCGCCGGTAAAGGCGCGTTCGGCAGCGGCAGCTGACTCGTAGACGAAGCCCGAGTTCAGGAAAAGGGCCTCGGAGGTCTCTTGGAAGTTGGTACGGTCGAGTCCGCCGCGCACTGCCTGGGTGTCCGGGCTCAAGTTGGCGGTATCGGGATTAAAAGTCACTTAGTCGTTCCCCAAATTCGTCGGCAGCCCACGGTTTTTCCAGCCGTTGACGGTCCGCTCGCCGTAGCGGTCCGGCACGCCTTCGAAGCCTTCAAGGACGTTGTAGGCAGTGAAGCCGGCCTGCGTAGCGGCGATGGCCGCGGAGACGGAGCGATGTCCGCTGCGGCAAAGGAAGACCAGTTCCACGCCGTCGCCCTCGGGCGCTTGCTGCTGGAGTTCTTCGAGGAAGCCCGGATTCGGGATGCCGCCAGCGAAGTTCCACTGGATGAAGAGGGGATCGTTTTCCGTGGCTTTGGTGTCCGGGATCCCGATGTGTGCCCACTCGCCCTCGGTGCGGACGTCCACCAGTATGGCGCCTTCTTGGAGCTTGGCCCACGCGTCTTCAGGAGTCAGGTCACCTGCGTAGCTCATGCGTGGCCCTCGAACGCTTCTTCGTCTTCGTAGTTCTCCAACTGGTCCACGGCATTGGCGACGGCGGCGTCCGCAGTCGCGATGGCGGCGGGGAGCACCACGGCTTGGGCGACGATGACGCTTTCCCCGTTGAACGTGGCAGCCGGGCTTCCGTGGAGCACGTATCCCTCGGCCAACGCGGCGGAAATCCGTTCACAGAATTCACGGGTGTCCGGGCCGGTCACCAGCCGGTAGGCAAGTTTTTCTTCGGTGGGTTCAGGCATGGTGCTTCTCCTCGATCACGCTTGCAGTTCGAATTGTCGATACGCCGAGTAGTCACCTGAGGCACCCCGCCGGAGAGAGGGTTGCCGACCAGCAAGTCAGGGCTTGGCGCTGGTGCTCATTACTCTGGAAAAACGTAACATCCGCGAGGACACCGGCGCACTCGGAGGGCCTGAAGCAACCGTCATGTTGCGTAATCGGAGCCTGCCCAAGCGTCGTTTTCTTACGTCCCGCTGGGTTCGGCGGCGTTGCGCTAGGCTCCAACCATGCCCGAACAAGAAGGAAAACCCCGGCTCGCCGGATATTTGGACAAGCAGCAGCCGGACCTCTACGCCACGCTCAGCCACTATTCCCAGCAGCTCGTTGAGGAAGCCGACCGGCAGGGCCTCCCACGCCTGACCCTGGAACTCATCAACTACCTCTCCTCCCAGATCAACGGGTGCGCTTTCTGTTTGGACCTCCATCACCGCCGTGCCTTGAAACTTGGTGAGACGGAACAGCGGCTCTCCCTGGTTGCTGTCTACAAGGAGGTGCCATTATTCGAAGCAGCGGAAGTGGTGGCGATGGAAATCGCCGAGCAGATCACCCGTATGAGCTCGTCCCGGCCCAGCCCCGAGTTGTTCGAGCGAGCGCGGCAGCACTACACGGACGAGCAGATCAGCGTTATCTGCATGGCGGCGATCGGAATCAACGCGTTCAATCGGCTGTCCATTCTCAGCGAGCACCCTGTGCGGGCCAGCAAGAAATAGCGCGCGGCGTCCTGACCTGGTTTGAGGTCGGGGTTTACTCGATCCCGGCAAACAACTCATTCAGTTCGGCGGTGAGTTGCTTCCGCACATCGGGAGCGCCCACCTCTTTGCCGTTGATGTGGTTCACGGGCGCGATCAGCCGGATGCTCGAAATGAGCCAGACGGCATCGGCGTCGAACAGGTCCTGCGGTTCCAACGGACCATAACCGAGTTCCCAGCCAGCCGCCTTGGCCGCTGCAAAGAGCGCCCCTTGCGAGGTTCCCGGGAGGATGCCGCTGTCCAGCTGGGGAGTGATCAGGCGCCGAACCGTCCTGGCTGAACCTTCGCCGTCGTCCACTGTCTCCAAGTGCGCCAAAAGGACCGTGGAGGTGGGGCCTTCCAAAACGCGGCCGTCAGTGGACGTGAAAATCGCGTCGTCCGCGCCCTGTTTGTGCGCGTACCGAAGCGCCGCCATGTTCACGGCATAGGACAGGGTCTTGGCCCCAAGCAACAGCCACGGTGCGCGCTCGCCGGCTTCCGTATCAAAGCCACGGTCCAAAAGTACGACGTCGATACCCGTCTCGCGTTGCCGGCGACTACCTGCAGGGGAGGGTGAAGCCTGCACCCAGCAGGTGGGGCTCGAGGCACCCTCGACGCCGCGGGTCACGAGCAGCTTGACCACGACTTCGTCTTCCTCCGGGGTAGGGACCGGATGGACCTGGCGGAATTCATTGATGGCGGTGGAAATGGCTTTGCGCCACGCGTCCTGCCCAGGTAATTCCAAGTCCAGGGCAGCAGCAGAACTTACCAGCCGATTCAGGTGCGCCTGTACCTTGCGGGGCCTGCCTTGGACGGCCAGCAGCGATTCGAACACACCATCACCACGGGTGGCACCGAGGTCCGTTGCCATGAGTTGCGGCTGGCTCGAATCAGCAATGCGGCCGTTTTCGACGGCGGGGTCCAGGAAAACGAGGACTGTCGGTGCAGGGGAAGTCATGGTCCCAGCTTAGTGCTGGGCCTCAGGGAGCGCCTTGGCCGGATAGGCTGTGGTCACCGTTGTTCATGGATCGTAGGGGTTGTCGCGTGCTGTTTCCTTTTCCGTTCGGCCAGGAGTGGACTTGGCTGCTCACCGTGTGGGCCATCGTGGAAGTCGGACTCCGCATCGTACTTTTGGGGGTCATCCCCGGCAACCGTCGCCCGACCACCGCTATGGCATGGTTGTTGACGGTCTTTTTGGTGCCCTCAGTGGGCTTTATTTTATTCCTCCTCTTCGGCAACTTCCGGCTGTCCAAGCGCAGGCGTCAACAGCAGGAAGATGTCAACCGCCGGGTCAGGGCCGTCACGGATGGGCTGGCCGAAGCCGGGAGCGAGTACGCGGGCCCCGAATGGGTGACGTCCGCGGGGGAGCTGAACCGGAGGCTCGGCTCGCTGCCCATGGTTGACGGCAACAAGGTGGAACTCATTCCGGGCTACGAGGAATCCATCAAAGCCATGACGGAGGCCATCAAGGGCGCCAAGAACTACGTCAACGCCGAGTTCTACATCATGAGCAGCGACTTCCTGACCAACGATCTCCTGACGGAATTGGAAAAGGCCGCGGACAGGGGAGTGACCGTCAGGCTCCTCTTCGACCACATCGGAACGCTCCGCATCAAGGGTTACCGCCGCTTGATCCGTCGCCTCAGGGCAAGCCAGGTGCAGTGGAAGCGAATGCTCCCGCTTCTGCCCATCCATGGTCAATGGCGCAGGCCCGACTTGCGGAACCACCGCAAGATCATGGTGATCGATGGCGAGATTGCCTTCACAGGATCGCAAAACCTTATCGAGCCCTCCTATAACAACCCGAAGCACCGGAAGGTTGGCCGGAAATGGGTTGAGCTCATGTCCCGGCTGGAGGGGCCGATCGTTTCCACCCTCAACGTTGTCTTCGCCACCGACTGGCTGAGCGAAACCGACGAGTCCCTGGAAGACCAATTGCGCCTGCCCACGCAGCCACCACCACCCGGGAACGTCACGGCCCAAGTGGTTCCCAGCGGCCCGGGGTTCGCCACGGAAAACAACTTGCGACTGTTCAACACCTTGATCTATTCCGCGCAGCACAGGATTTCCATCTGCAGCCCGTACTTTGTCCCGGATGATTCCCTGCTGTATGCCATCACGACCGCAGCCCAGCGCGGGGTGGACGTGGAGCTCTTCGTCTCCGAAAAGGGCGACCAATTCCTGGTCCACCACGCCCAGCGCTCCTATTACGAGGCGTTGCTTGAAGCCGGCGTCCGCATCTACTTGTACCGGGCACCGTACGTTCTCCACGCCAAGCACTTCACCATCGACGACGAAGTGGCTGTCCTGGGTTCCAGCAACATGGATATGCGCTCCTTTTCCTTGAACATGGAGGTCTCGGTGATGCTGTTGGGCGCCGAGACCGTGAACCTCATGCGGTCAGTGGAGTCCACGTACCGGGAGGTGTCCCGTGAGCTTATGCTGGATGACTGGATGGACCGGCCCGCCTTGGCCAAGTATGTGGATAACGTGGCCCGGTTGACCGCGACGCTCCAGTAATCGGCACCCCACAGGCAGCACGGCTCAGGCCTTTCCGCTCAATCCGGGAAAACGGCGCCCAAGGTCGAGAGAACACCGAAGGCCTTGGTCCGGATCTCTTCGTACTCGTCGTCCGCCGTCGAATCCGCTGTTATGGCCCCGCCAACGCCGAGGCTCAGCGTGCGGCCGCCGTCGCCGTCGGGGTGGATGACCAAAGTCCGGATCACGACGGCCAGATCAGTGGCGGCGTTCAACGAAAAGTAGCCGATCGCTCCTGAGTAGATGCCGCGCGGACCGTCCTCAAGTCCGTCCAGGATGTCCATGGTGCTGATCTTCGGGGCGCCGGTCATGGAGCCGGCGGGAAAGGCCGCCGCCACGGCCTCTGCCCGCGGAGCGCCGGGCCGCAGATGTGCATCTACGGTGCTCACCATCTGGTGGACGGTGGCGTAGGTTTCGATCGCGCAAAGCCGGCTGACGGAGACCGAACCGGGAACTGCGAAGTGGCTGAGATCGTTGCGCAGCAAGTCCACGATCATGATGTTTTCAGCGCGGTCCTTCAACGACGTTTCCAGTTGGTGCTTCAGCGCGGCGTCCTCGGCACTGTCGGCTGAACGGCCCCGGGTTCCCTTAATTGGTTCGGCACGCATGCCGCCGTCGGAATGGACCCGGAGGAAACGCTCCGGTGAGGTGCTGGCGACCGCCAGCTCGCCGAACCGAAGGTAACTGCCAAACGGGGCCGGGTTCCGGCGTCGAAGGTCCAGGTAGCTGTGCCAGGAATCGAGGTCCCCGGCGGGCGCTTCCAGGGTGGTGGTCAGGCAAACTTCATACGTGTCGCCCTCGCTGATACGGTGCTGCGCTGCTGCGATTTTGCGTTTGTAGTCCGTGGAGGAGTCCCGGCTGACGAACTCGGGCACAGTGCGCTGGGAACGGTCGACGGCGGCAGCCCCGACGGCGGCAGCCCCGACGGCGGCAGCCCCGCCAGCAGCAACCTCGACGGCGGCGCGGGCCTCACGCAGCCAAGGATCGGCGTCGGGAGCGTCCAAGGCGAGCAACCACACCGTCCGTTCGCGGTGGTCCACCACAACAGCCCGTCCAGCGAAAAGGAGGGCAGCGTCCGGAGTTGGCGAGGATACATCATTGCCGCCGGTTTCCCGTTTGAGTTCGTAGCCCAGATAGCCGAGCCAGCCGAGCGTGAACTGCCCGTCGTAACCCCTGGGTGCCCGCACGGCGTGGCGCCCCCACACCGAATCGAGCCAACGGAAAAAGGGGCCGGTGGTCCTGACCGTTGCGGAGCCCGCTGTCACTTGCGTAGCGCCTGCGCGGTGGAGGACCGACTGTCCGAACATCCCGGCGTCGTCCGCCAGGATACTGAACCGGCTCCGCGCGGCCGCTTGCGGGGACTCAGGCAAGGCCGATGCGTTGGAGGAATCGAGCCAGACGGCGTTGGTGGAGCGGTCGTAAAGGGCCTCGAACAGCAATGCAGCGTCCGGTGCGGCGGCGATCCGCTCCGCTCGGAGCTGCAGCCCCTCCCGGGCACCGAGCTCGGGCGAGATCGTCGCGGCCATGGACGGCAGGTACATCAAGGCCCGCAGCACGTCGGCGGGGGCGCTCCCGTTCGCGGGATTCTCCACACGGACGTCTGCGGCATCGATCACAGCATCGGATCGCAGCCACTCCTCTTCCTGGGCAGCCCAGCCGTCCCAGTGCGGTTCGTAGGTGCTCCCGTCGCGTGAGAGAGCCCGACGGCGGCGGTCCTCGCTCGGGGATTCGACCCACACCACCGCATCCAGCAAGGGGCGCGCGGAGTGGGCGGCCGCGCCAACACCTTCCACGATCACCACCTCAGCGGGAAGCGTGACGTTCGTGGCGCCGTCGTAATGTCTTTCCCAATCCCAACTGGTCCACTCAGCTGCCAGTCCTTGGCTTAGCGGTGCGAGGACGGTGGCGACGTACCGGTCGATCCCGGCGGCGAGGCCGTTCCAGCCGGGATAAATATCCTCCAGATGGAACAGCGAGACCTTGTGGTGCTCCCTCAACCGGGCCGCCAATTCAACGGCCAACGTGGTCTTCCCTGCGCCGGACCGCCCGTCCACAGCAATGATCACAGGTTTTGGGGTCATGACATAGAGGTTACCTGCTGAGGTTCCCCGCCCCGTCGGGCTGTCTCCTGTGCAGCGGACAGGCCAAGTGCAGCTTTCACATGCTCCACAATGCCCGGGACGGCCGCATGGATGAGCTTCCACGTGGTGTCGAAGTCTGTGTGGCCGCCGTACCAAGGGTCTTCAATGCCGAGGTCGAGTGAGCTGCGGCCGGCCATGGCCGGGTCGAAGCTCCTCAGCATCCGGACCTTGTTCAGCGATTCGGGGCCCGGTGCACCCTGTTGGAGCCAGCCGAAATGGTCCACGTCCAGCGCCAGGATCAGGTCCCTTTCGGTGAACCATTCCTGCCGCCATTTCCGCGCAGTGTGGTTCTCTGACGGGATGTTATGGGCTGTCAGGACCCGCGCCGCACGGGGGTCAATGGGGTGCCCCACCTCGTATCCTGTGGTCCCTGCGGAGTCCACCAGTACAAGCTCGCTGAGCCCTTCCGCGTCAAAAGCTTCACTCAGCATGAGCGCTGCCATGGGCGAGCGGCAGATGTTTCCTGTGCAGACCGTAATGATGCGGTATGGGCTCGGCGTTGAGTACATTCAGCAAGCATGGTGGACGGCACCCCCTCTTGGCTAGGGGGCCACTTCACAACCTCGCCATGATCTTGTCAAATTGTTTGTCAAAATTGTCACGCTGGGAACGCCGGGCTAGGCGCCCCGTAGCTCCTCGACGTCGGCGGTGGTGGGATACGCGGCCTGCGTGCCCTTTTTGGTGGCGGCCAATGCTGCCGCCACGGAGGCAAACGCAGCCGCATCCGCCAGGGAATCACCGGCCGCCAGTCGCGCGGCGACGGCGCCGGTAAAGGCGTCGCCGGCACCCGTGGTGTCCACTGCGGACACTGGGGTCGGTGCGATGCGGGTGATCCGGCCCCCGGCTTCAGCCGGGGCGTCGAGCACCATCGAACCCTTGGCGCCGAGTGTCACCAGCACGCGGTGCAGCCCGCGCTCGGCAAAACGGCTCTGAACCATTTCCCATGCCTCTGCGCCGGACCCGGGATCGGGAATGGTTGCTTCGGATCCCAGGAACATCGAGGCCTCATGCGCGTTGACCAGCAACACGTCGGTCAGCTCGGCCAGGACCTCCGGCACCTCAGCGTACGGCGAGAGGTTGAGCAGGACGGTGGTTCCGGCGTCGTGCCCTGCCTGGGCCGCGGCGAACACGGTATCGATCCCCACCTCCAAACACAGGCACACCACGGCGGCGTCGGCGAAAGCCCCGGACGCCGCCTCGACGTCGGACGGCGCCAGGGTCCCGTTGGCGCCGGCAGAGATGATGATGCTGTTCTCTCCGCTCGCGTCCACCGAGATGACGGCGACGCCGGTGGCAGCATCGGCGCGACGGACGCGGGAGACGTCGACGCCGGAGCCCGCCGTTGATTCCAGCAGCATGGTGCCGTTGGGGTCATCGCCCACGGCGCCGATCAGGCTGACCCGGGCGCCGAGCTTGCTGGCAGCGACGGCCTGGTTAGCGCTCTTGCCGCCGGGGTTCACTGCGAAGCCGCTCCCGTGGATGGTCTCTCCCGGTTGCGGGAGGCGCTCGCAGTAGATGGTGAGGTCGGCATTCAGGGAGCCGACGACGACGACGCCCGCCTTGGGCGCGCCCGTTTCGGTGCTCATGCGCTCACCTCTGTGGTCGAGGAGTCCGTGACCTCGGCTTCCACCGGCTTGGGGATGAGCAAGGACGCTGCCAGCGCACCGACGGTGATGACAAGGCCCACCACCACAACCGTCAGGTAGGACGCTTTGGGATCACCCATGGAGGACGTGGCCACCAGGACAGCAGGCAGGACCAGGAAGCTGAGCCCTGCGCCCAGGTTGAAGGCGCCGGCGTTCATTCCGGGCAGGAATCCCGGGTTGCCTTTCGGGGAGAGGACCACGCCGAGGCCGTTGAGCATGATGTTGACTGTGCCGGCATACATGATTCCCAGCAACGCCGTCCCCACGATCATCATGGGCAGGCTGTTGAGGCCGAAGAACGCGATGACGGCCAGTGCCACCAAGCTGCCCAGCATGCCGATCCGCAACACCTTGGTGTAGCCAAGGACGGGAGCCAGCCGGCCACTGATCGGGCCGAATACCCAGCCGAGGAGCGCATACGGGGTGAGGATCATCAGTGACATTTCGGTGGGGCCAACACCGAAGCCGGGATTCGCCGCCTGCACGTATGCAGGGACGATGCCGTTGATGACCGCGAAGATGCCGGTCATGGTGAGAGTGGTGGTCAACAGCGGCGCCCAGGTTGCGCGTTGGCGCAGATGGACGGTCTCCACCATGGGCTGCTTGGCGCGCTTTTCGACCGTCCAGAAAGCGAAGAAGGCGACGGCGGCAATCACGGTCAGGCCGATAGCGAGGGTCAACGTTCCGGCGTCGAACGCGGTGGCCAGCTTGGAGCCCTCATTCAGCGCCGTCAACAACGCACCTACCGCGATGACGATGCAGAACACGCCCAGCCAGTCCATGGAGGTTCCTGCCGCGGGCTTGCTTTCGCCGGCCAACAGGGCAACCAGGGCGGTAGCCACGACGGCCAGGACGACCATGAGCCAGAAGATGCTGCGGAAGCCGAAGTTCTCGGCGAAGTAGCCACCGACGAAGGAGTCCACACCGGCCACTCCCCCGTTGACCGCTGTGATGAGGCCCATCAAAGTGCCGTATTTGCGGGGGTTGGTCACCGATGAGCGCAGCATGATCAGGCACAGCGGAACCGTGGGGCCACTGACGCCTTGGATGATGCGGCCCACGAAGAGCCACGTGACATCCGGGGCAAGGGCTGCGATGACCGATCCAACGGCCATGAGGATCATCATGCCGACGAGGATTTTCTTGCGGCCAACAATGTCGCTGAGCCGGGGGAGGAAGAGGGAGAAGAGCGCCGCGGCGGTGAAGAACCATGTCTGAGACAGGCCAATGGTGGCTTGGTCCGTGTGGAGTTCGTTGCCCATGGTGACCAGGGCCGGGCTGAGCATGGAGGCGTTGAGCTGGAACGCGACACAGGCTGCCAGCAGGGCAACCATGAGTGCGGTGACGTTGCTGCGGGAGGATTTGGTTTCGGTGACGAGCGGGGGCATTAGTTGGCCTCTCCTGTGAGGACGGATTCTGCGACGGAGCCGGCGTCAGCGCCGCCGTCGAGCGTTGGTTCGCCAATCCTGGCGATTGCGTCGGTGACCAGGTCCCAGAACTTGGTGTGGTCCAGGTCCACGGCAACCGAGGTGTGGCAGTCCTCGGGCGCGGGTGCGCGGAAATCGGCCACGGTCATGCCGAGCGTGAGTTTGCCCTGGAGCTCGATGTCCACGGGGACCCTGCGGGTGGTCATCACGGTGGGGTCGATCACGTAGGCCACCGCACAGGGATCGTGGACGGGCGGGAAGTCGAAGCCCTGCGCGTCCTTGTAGGTCTTCTTGAAGAATTCCATCAGCTCCAGGACGAACTTGGCAGGCTTGGTGCCGATCGCTGCAATGCGGTCCACTACCTCGTCCGTGGCCAGTGCCTGGTGGGTCAGGTCAAGGCCCACCATCACCACGGGCCATTTCTCGTTGAAGACGATGTGGGCGGCCTCGGGATCGATGATGATGTTGAACTCCGCGACGGCGCTCCAGTTGCCCACGTGGTAGCCGCCGCCCATGAGGACCACTTCCTTGACTCGTTCCACAATGCGCGGTTCCTTGCGGGCAGCCATCGCAATGTTGGTCAGGCCCGCTGTGGGAACCAGTGTGACCGTGCCCGGCTCATGCGCCATGACGGTTTCAATGATGAGGTCGACGGCGTGGCGCGGGTCCAGCTCGATGGCGGACTCGGGCTGCTCCGGGCCATCCATGCCGGAGTCGCCGTGGATGCTGGGCGCAGTTTCGATGGTTCGGACCAGGGGACGGGCGCAGCCAGCGGCGAACGGGACGCCGGTGATGCCTGCGATGGTGCCCACGGTCAAGGCGTTGCGGGTTACCTTTTCCAGGGTCTGGTTTCCCACCACGGTTGTCACGGCGAGCAATTCGATGTCCGGGTTGCCGTGCGCAAGCAGCAGTGCCACCGCATCGTCATGGCCGGGGTCGCAGTCAAGAATGATCTTCTTGGCTGCGGATGTCATGGTGTTGGGTTCCACGTTTCTCTCCACGTCATTGGGGCTTGGCTTGTCGTTGCCAGATGAGGGCTTCAAGCATTCGAAGGAATTCTGGCACCCGCGCAGGGCACACGTCAAACGCTTAACGTTTGTCCACGTCAAACGCTTGATGCACTGTGCCATTCTTGGTGCCGGGAACCCGGCTACGATCGATGCATGGATACCCTGGACCTTCGCAACGCCAGAGCGCCCCGCGTGACGGCGGCGATGGTTGCTGCACGTGCCGGCGTGTCCACAGCCACCGTTTCCTTGGTGGCCAACGGCAAAACCCAAGGCCGGGTCTCGGAGGACAACATTTCCAAGGTCCGCACGGCCATCACGGAGCTGGGCTACGTGGTGGACGGCATTGGCAGTTCCCTCGCCAAGGGCGTGAGCTCCATCGTCATCCTGGTGACGCCGGACGTGTCCAACCCGTTCTTTGCCAATGTCATTAGCGGAGTCCGGGAATCCCTTGGCTCGCAGTACCAGCTGCTGCTGTCAGTGACCGACGCAGGGGAGTCACCCCAAGCGGATGATGTCCGGAAGCTCTTGGCACTGCGGCCGGCCGGGTTGCTGCTGGGCGCCCCCAGCGCCGAGTTCCTTGAGGAGCTGCACGCAGCCGGCCCGCTGGTGCTGCTGGACGCCCCCGGGATGGATTCCTATGCGCCTTCGGTGAACCTCGACGTCGCCCAAGGAGCCCGCGAGCTGGCCAGGCACCTGGCGTCCTCGGGCCACAAGCGCGCCGCGTACGTTGACGGAATCACAGGCACGGCCACCTTCGAGCTGCGGCGGGAAGCCTTCCTGGAAGAGGCCCAAGCCTGCGGGCTCGCGGTTGATGCGGCCCACGTCATCAGCACAGCGATCGACGTCGGTGCTGCCGCCGGTGCCTTTGCCCAAGCGTGGCCGGGCTGGAAGCGCGACGGGGTGACCGCCGTCGTATGTGGCACGGACACGCACGCCTACGGGGTGCTGCAGGAAGCGCGCGTTGAAGGTGTGCGCATTCCCGAAGAATTGGCCGTGGCGGGTTTCGACGACCTGCCGTATTCGGCCACCAGCAACCCAAGCTTGACCAGCGTCCACCTGCCTGCCACCCCGCTGGGCCGCAAGGCGGGGGAGCAACTGCGGGGGCTCATGGAAGGGCTCGAACTTGAAGAGCCCCACGTCACGTTGGAGAGCTCGTTGGTGGTGCGGGGGTCTACCCGTACTTCTGGCGCGTGACCTAGTGGATCGCCGCGAGCAGGATTCCCACCAGGACGAAGAGGCAACCGAACAGGCGGTTCAGGACCTTCTGGCCGTGCTGGTCGTGGGTGAAGCGCTGGAATGAGCGCGCTGCCATGGCGAAGAAGAACCACATGACCATAATGTCGATCGCCAGGACCGTGGCCGTGAGCACAACGTATTGCTGAACAAGCGGCTGGTCCGGACGAATGAACTGGGGCATGAACGCCAGGAAGAACACAATCGCTTTTGGGTTCAGCAGGTTCACCCAAATGCCGCGTTGGAACATGGACAACGCCGGCTCGTTCTTCTTGTTGGCGACTTCCTCTTTGTCGAGGTCCGGTTTGTGGAGGAACTGCCGGATGCCCAGATACACCAAGTACGCCGCGCCGGCATAGCGGATGATGTTGAAGATCAGCGGGGAGTTGGACACCAGCACGCCCACGCCCAAAGCCACGATGACTATGTGGATGACCAGCGCCACTTGTTGTCCCAGAATGCCGAAAATGGAGCGGCGGAACCCCGAGTTGAGCGAGTTGCTCATGGTGAAGATGGCACCGGCTCCGGGCGTGAAACTGATCAGGGCGCCGGCGCCGACGAGGGCCAGCCAGAGAGAAAATTGCACCATCCCAGCTTATGCCGGAGCCACCGGCCAGCGCGTAAGGCAGACTGGTGACGTGAGCGGAATCCCATGGGTACTGCATGTAGATCTCGACCAGTTCATCGCCGCGGTGGAGGTGCTGCGGAGGCCTGAACTGGCAGGAAAGCCAATCATTGTCGGTGGCAGGGGAGACCCGACGGAACGTGCCGTGGTGTCCACGGCTTCCTATGAAGCCAGGGCTTTCGGAGTCGGTTCAGGGATGCCGCTGCGCATCGCCGCCCGGAAAGTTCCCGACGCCGTCATCCTGCCCGTTGACCACGAGGCGTATTTGGAGGCGTCGGAAAATGTCATGATGGCCCTGCGTGAGCAGCCCGGTGCCACGGTCCAGGTGTTGGGCTGGGACGAAGCTTTTGTGGGCGTGGTGACCGAGGACCCCGAGGCGTATGCCCGGCAGATCCAGGCGGCGGTTCTGGAAAGAACCCGCTTGCATTGCAGTGTGGGAATCGGTGACACCTTGGTCCGGGCAAAGGTTGCCACCAACTTCGGAAAACCGGCCGGGGTCTTCCGCCTGACCCGGGAAAACTGGCTCGAGGTCATGGGGCAGAAACCCACCATCGAACTTTGGGGCGTCGGCTCCAGGATTTCCAAGAGGCTGGCCGGCCACGGCATCACCACGGTTGCAGAGCTGGCCGCCGTCGACCCCGTCGCCTTGGTGCCGGAGTTCGGCCCCAAGATGGGGCCGTGGTACGCCGAGCTTGGACGCGGCGACGGCACAAATGTTGTGGATGACACCCCATGGGTTGCCCGTGGGCACAGCCGGGAAACCACGTTCCAGCATGATCTGACCGAGCCTGCGCAGGTGGAGGACGCCGTGAAGGAGTTGACGACCTCGGTCCTGAAGGACGTCGTGGCCGAGGGCAGGCCAGTGATCGGGCTGACGCTCAAGGTCCGCTACGCCCCCTTCCTCACCAAGACACATGCCCGGAAGATCCCCGCGACGTTCGATCAGGACGATGTGCTGGCCCGCGCCCTTGACCTCAGCTCAGCGATCGAGCCCGGGCGGCCCATTCGGCTCCTGGGGCTGCGGGCCGAGATGTCCATGCCCGAGGACGCACGCAAAGGACACACCCCGACCCGCGGCGGTTGGTAACAGTAACCGCAACGCTAACGGCGACGGCGGCAGCGGCCTACCAGCGCGGGTGGACCGCTTCGCGGAAGTAGCGGTCGTAGATGTCCCGGACCCGGACCCCATCGCTGAGGTCCGCACCAACTGACTGCATCCCTCCGGCCTCGGCGTTCGCGGCAGCCTGCACGGCGGAACGGGCTCCCGGAATGACCGTGCTGACGCCGTCCTGGGCGATGATCCAGGCGAGGGCCGCCTGGGCGGTGCTGACGCCGTCGGGCACCAACCCGCTGAACTCCTGCGCGGCCTTGACGCCAGTGGCGAAGTCCACGCCGGAGAAGGTCTCGCCGACGTCGAAGGCTGAGCCGTCCCTGTTGTAGTTCCGGTGGTCGTCCGCCGGGAATTCGGTGTCCGGCGTGTACTTCCCGGACAGCAACCCGGAGGCCAGGGGCACCCGCGCGATGATGCCCACGCCGGCCTCTTTCGCGGCCGGCAGGACCTCGTCGAGGGGCTTGAGCCGGAACGCGTTGAGGATGATCTGGACGGTGGCCGTGTTGCCGCGCTTGATGGCTTCCAGGGCCTCCTCTGTCTGCTCCACGCTGACGCCGTAGTTGCGGATGGCGCCTTCGCTGACCAGGGTGTCCAGGGCGTCATACACCTCGTCCCTGCTGTAAACGGCCGTGGGTGGACAATGCAACTGGACCAGGTCCAAGGTGTCCTGTTGCAAGTTCCTGCGCGAGCGGTCGGTCCACTCACGGAAGTTGCTGAGTGTGTAATTTTCCGGGATTTGGTCCACCCGGCGACCCATTTTGGTGGCGACAGTCAAGTCCAGGTTTGGATTCTCGCGCAGGAAGCGTCCGATGAGCTGCTCGCTGCGCCCATCGCCATAAACATCTGCGGTGTCAAAGAAGGTAACACCCGCAGCCACCGAAGCCTCAAGCACCGAGTGCGCGTCCTGTTCGGTGACGGAGCCCCAGTCTGCTCCCAGTTGCCAGGTCCCGAGCCCAACGGTAGAGACGGATCGACCGGTCTTGCCAAGTATGCGCTGTTCCATCCTTCGACTATATGTTGCCGAGGCACCCTCACTTCAAGGCTTGGCCATGACCTTCTTTGATGCTCGCCAAAGCGGGTCAGGAAGCCCCGGCTGCGTCCAAGGCGGCCACCTTGCCCATCAGATATCGCCGCTCCTGCAAGCTTCCGGTCTTTTTCGCAGCCGCCAGATACGCAGCCCGGGCTTCGGCGGGGGACCCGGACAGTTCCAGCAAGTGCGCCCTCACCGCGTCCAGGCGGTGGGTTCGGCCCAAGGCGGCGTCAAGGCCGGACAACGCTGAAAGTCCAGCAGCAGGCCCTTCCACCTTGGCAACGGCCACCGCCCTATTCAGTGTGACCACAGGACTGGGAGCAATGGCTTCGAGCACCGAGTACAGCGCGAGGATCTGGGGCCAATCAGTCTCAGTGTCCGAGTCCGCTTCTGCGTGGACTGCGGCAATGGCGGCTTGCACTTGGTAGGGCCCAGGGCCGGACCGACCCAACACCGACGTCAGCAACGCAATGCCTTCACCGATCTGCCCATGGTTCCACAAGCGCCGGTCCTGTTCAGCGAGGGGCACCGGCGTCCCATCGGCGAGCGTCCGTGCCGCACGACGGGAATCCGTGAGCAGCATCAGCGCCAGCAAACCGACACCCTCACCTTCACCCGGCGCCGCCTCCTCCAGCAGCCGGGTCAACCGGATCGCCTCCGCGGTGAGGTCCTCGCGCTGCAGCGACGGGCCGGAACTTGCAGCGTAGCCTTCGTTGAAAATCAAGTAGAGAACCTGAAGTACGACGCCGAGCCTTGCCTTGCGCTCGGATGGCGGCGGCAGGTGGAACCGGGCCCCCGCCTTCTGGATCCCTTGCTTCGCGCGGCTGATGCGCTGGCCCATGGTCGCTTCGGGGACCATGAAAGCGGAGGCGATTTCCGCCGTCGTGAGTCCTCCGACGGCGCGCAAGGTCAAGGCGAGTTGTGAAGGTGCCGACAATGCTGGATGGCAGCAGAGGAACATCAGGGTGAGGGTGTCGTCCGCTTCCGGGGCGTAAAGCCCGTGGGGGTCGACCTCCATTGAAGCCGCGCGTTCCTCGCGGGTCCGCCGGGCGCTTTCGCTGCGCCAAGCATCCACCAGGCGCCGCGAAGCGACCGTCAACAACCACGCCCTCGGATTCTCCGGCAGACCTGAAGGCCACTGGATTGAAGCGTCCAGGAGCGCCTCCTGGACGGCATCTTCGCAGGCATCGAACTGACCGTGCTTGCGCAGCAGCACACCGAGGACCTGCGGCGCCAGAGTGCGCAGCAGGTCCTCGATGCGTCGATCCGGGACGGGTTCAGCCATGGGCCTGGATTCAGTCACGGGCCTGGATTCAGCCAAGGCCTAGACGTCCGGCGGCCCGTCGGCAATGGCGCGAAGCTCCACAACCTGGGAGTACTTCACGATGCTGGAGCAGATCTCCACCGCCCGTTCCTCGCTGGCCACATCAACCACCCAATAGCCCACCAGCGATTCCTTGGACTCGGCGTAGGGGCCGTCCGTTGTGACAACGCCGTCCGGAGTCTGCTTGACGAGCTTGGCCGTGCTCCCGTCGGCGAGCCCTGCATTGAAGACGAGTTCCCCGCTGGCCGTGAGGTCCTTGTCGATCTGGATCATGAATCCAATCATTTCCCGGACCCACTCAGGGTTGGCCGTCTCCATCATGCCTTCAGCGGATCCGAACATCATGATCATGTATTTCATCTCAAACTCCTTGTCGGGGCGCTCCGGTGCGGGCGCCTTCATCCATGGGTCGGAACCGCGGGCGGCATTCCTACATGCGGGGTGGAACTTCTTTTGGTGGTTCTCAGGCTCGTGCGATCACTTCGCCATTGGGGATGAGGAAGTAGCCGTCCGAGGTAGCGCCCCAGCGGTGCCAGCCGGCGGCGATCCGGGCAAGATCAGCCTCGTTCGCCAAGCCATACTCCAACGCCTGCTCAGCGAACGCGGAGTGCAGCACCCGCTCGCTCCAAACCCGTGACTGCCAGGCCCGCTGCTGGGCTGTGGCATACAGCCAGTTGCTGCTGCTGGGGGCCACTTGGGTAAACCCGGCCTGCTGCGCCCACGAAACCAAGCGCCTACCGGCGTCGGGCTCCGCACCGTTGCGCCGGGCGATCTTTTGGTAGAGCGACATCCATTCATCCAGTTCGGGAACTTCCGGGTACCAACTCATGCCGTGGAAGTCAGCGTCGCGGACGGCAACGATTGCACCCGGTTTGGCCACGCGCCGCATCTCACGCAGCGCTGCCACGGGGTCGGTCAAATGCTGAAGGACCTGATGGGCGTGGACGAGGTCGAAAGACTCGTCCTCGAAGTCCAAGTCATAGATGTTGCCAGTGCGGAACTCAACGTTCCCCACCCCCCGCTCGGCGGCCAGCTTGGTTGCCTGGGCCACGACGTCGGGCGAACGGTCCAGACCAACAACCTGCCCCGGTGCCACCAACCCGGCGAAATCGCAGGTGATGCTTCCTGGTCCGCATCCGACGTCGAGCACCGACATTCCGGCGATGAGGTGGGGAATGACGAATGCAGCAGAGTTCTCGGCTGTTCGGGACGCATGGGCCCGGACCACCGACTCGTGGTGACCATGGGTATAGACGTCTTCGGGCTGCTGAGCGTTCATAGGGAAACGCTACAACTTGGAATGCGGATTTGAGCGGAACGCGGCTCAGCCGGGTTCCGGGTGCGTGGCTTCCTGCCGAGCGGCCAACGTAGCCTCCACCATGTCCGTCATGAATCGGCTAACCAGGTCCAATTCCTGGGGACTGTACGCGGCCATGGCTTGGCCCATGCGCACGGCCAGCGGCATGAACATGGCGCTTCCGTCCCGATAGGCCTTGGGTGTCATGCGCAACTGCACCTGGCGCCGATCGGCACCTAGGCGCTCGCGGACCACGTGCCCTGAGGCGTGCAGCCGGTCCACAAGTGCCGTCGTGGCCGGGGAGCTGAGCCGTAGTTCGGCGCGTAGGACCCCCGGCGTGACAACGTGCCCGGCGGCGGAATGACGCATGATCACCGCCAAGGCGTTGAGATCGGTTCGGTGCATGTCGTTCTTGCCGCCCGCTGCGTCCACATAATGGTTGGCTTCCAGAGTGAAGTCCTGGAGCAGGCGAACCAGCTCTTGTGGTGCCGCGTTTTCCGGGCGCTGGGTTCCGGGCTGTTCCGGGCTGGGCTGTTGCGGGGCGGGCTGTTCCGGGCCGGGCTGGGGGACTCTCGGGTCAGACACGTGTACCCTCCTGTCCGCGTTGCTCATGGCCCATCTGCATGAGCTTTCGTCTTCCTGATATTGCTTTCCGGATATTACTCCCGGCACTGCGCAACAACCCTATCCGGGCACCACCCCTCACAAGCAGCTCTTGGAATAGTTCCATGATAGAGATAATCTATGGTGGAATAAAGCTCAGCCGTCCCACGATGAAGAAGGAACCATGAACCCGCACAAAGTCCCCTTCTGGTTGCGTTGGCTGCTGCCCGTAGTCCTGGTCATCACATGGCTGGGCATCGCGGGCGTCGGGGGCCCCACGTTCGGACGCCTGGACGAGGTCTCCTCCAACGACCAAGCCTCGTTCCTTCCGGCGGGCGCTGAAGCCACTGAAGCCGGGGACTGGCAGGTGAAGTTCCGCGATTCCAAAGAAATCCCCGCTGTGGTCATTCTTGAAAGCGATGCTGCACTTACCCCGCCGCAATTGGGCGAAGCAGCAAAGCTGAAAGCCGGCATTCAGGCACTCCGGCTGGGGAGCGCCGTCGTCGGCCCCATTCCATCGCAGGACGGCAAAGCCGTGCAGTTCATCGTGCCTGTGTCCTCCTCCAATGAGTTGCGGACCCACGTCCAGGAACTGCGCGATACCGTGCGGTCCGGCGTTCCGGGGGTTCACGCCTTTGTGACTGGCCCTGCCGGGCTGACCGCAGACCTCGTCAACGCCTTTGGCGGCATCGATGGAATCCTGCTGTTGGTCGCACTGGGTGCCGTTTTTGTGATCCTGCTGCTGGTGTATCGCTCGCTGGTGCTGCCCCTGGCCGTTCTGTTCACCTCTATGTTCGCGCTGTGTGCAGCCATCCTTCTGGTGTTCGGCATGGCCAAGATGGGCTGGATACAGCTCAACGGCCAGAGCCAAGGGATCTTGTCCATCCTGGTGATAGGCGCGGCCACCGACTACGCACTGCTGTTCGTGGCGAGGTTCCGCGAAGCCCTCACGCACACCAGCAACCGCACGCGCGCCGTCGTCACGGCCTGGAAGAAGTCCTTCGAACCGATCCTTGCCTCGGGCGCCACTGTCATCGTCGCCCTTCTCTGCTTGCTTTTCTCGGACCTGAACTCCAACAAGGCGCTCGGACCCGTAGCCGCGGCCGGCATCCTCTGCGCGCTGTTCGCGGCATTGACGCTGTTGCCGGCGCTGATGGCCCTGCTGGGGCGTGCGGCCTTCTGGCCTTTCCGGCCCAAGCTACTGCCCGACGACGAACGCGAACCTGAGATTGTCACCGGACTTGAAGGGCAGAAGGGCCTGTGGCGGGGTGTCGCTACGTTGGTCTCCAAGCGTCCGCGGGTTGTCTGGGTGGCCTCGACGCTCATCTTGCTGGTTGCAGCCACGGGCGTCCTCCAGTTGAAGGCCAACGGTGTTCCGCAAACCGATGTCATCCTCTCCGCGTCCGATGCCGTTGATGGCCAAAAGGCACTCGCGCGCCATTTCGACGCCGGCAGCGGCAGCCCCGCCGTCGTGGTCGCTTCGCAAAGTGCAGCAGGGCAAGTCCTTGAGAAAGTGAAAGCCACACAGGGCGTGGGTGATGCGTATCTGTTGGCTGAGGGGAGCGTTCCGCTGCCCGGGGCGCCCGGGGCGCCGAGCGAACCCGCCGTCCGGGATGGCAAGGTCCTGATCAACGCGACGCTTAACTCGGCCGCGGACTCGGTGGAAGCGGAGAACACCGTGAAGTCCCTACGTTCGGCCGTCAAAGTTGCGGATCCCGGGGCGTTGGTAGGAGGCGTCACAGCCATTGCCCTGGACACCAACACCACGGCTCAACATGACTTGGCTGTCATCATTCCGATCGTCCTCGTGGTCATCTTTTTCATCCTGATGCTGCTGCTCCACTCTGTGGTTGCGCCCCTGTTGCTGGTGCTTTCCGTGGTGCTGTCCTATGCCGCGGCTATGGGCGTCTCCGCGTGGGTCTTCAACGGTGTGTTCAAGTTCTCCGGTGCCGATGCCACCGTGCCGCTGTTCGGCTTCGTGTTCCTGGTGGCCCTTGGGGTGGACTACAACATCTTCCTGATGAGCCGTGTCAGGGAAGAATCCCTCAACCATGGGACGAGGCCCGGCATCCTGCGGGGGCTGGCGGTAACGGGCGGTGTCATCACCTCGGCAGGTGTTGTTTTGGCTGCGACCTTCGCGGCACTTGGAGTCATCCCCATCATGTTCTTGGTGCAACTGGCGTTCATTGTGGCGTTCGGCGTGCTGCTGGATACCGTGCTGGTCCGATCGCTGCTGGTGCCGGCGTTGGCGTACGACATCGGAGCCCGCATTTGGTGGCCGGGGAAGCTGGCCCGCCGGCCTGTGCCTTTGGCAAAGGGAGCCGAGGAGGAGCGGGCTGTCTCGCGGTTTTGAGACGTGTTTGAATGGTCCCTGCAAGCCATGGGAGCGTAGCTTCATGGGCAAGGTACACGGTGCAATTGACGAGCGGATAGCGAAATTCATCAACCGGCAGGTGGTCTTTTTCGTCGCGACCGCGCCGCTGTCCGCCGATGCCCATGTCAATGTATCCCCGCGGGGCTTGCCCGGCACCTTTGCAGTGCTCGATGAGAAGACCTTCGCCTGGCTCGACGTCACCGGCAGCGGCAGCGAGACAATCGCCCATCTCCGCGAGAACGGCCGCATCACCGTCATGTTCTGCGCTTTCGACGGGCCACCGAACATTGTCCGCCTCCATGGCAAAGGGCGGGTGGTCAGCCGGTACGACCCCGACTTTGACTCCTTTGTCGCACACTTCGAAGACAAACCCGGCACCCGCGCTGTCATCGTTGTCGATGTCACCAGGGTCTCGGATTCATGCGGCTGGGGCGTGCCGCTCATGACCTTCGAGGGCCACCGCGAACTCCTCGGGCCCTATTTCAGCCGCAAAGGAGCACAAGGCAGCGCGGAGTACCGGGTGGCAAAGAACCGGGTCAGCATCGACGGGCTGGCGGCTTACGACTTTGACCCCATGGAAACAGGGAAGGCGTGAGAGGGCGGCCGCTATACTCGGTGCATCGAAGGGTGTTGATAGGCCAGGCCAGCGAACGGGAACGCCATGAGCGCAGTGGGTAGCGAACAACTGATCATCATCGGCTCCGGTCCTGCCGGCTACACGGCCGCGATCTATGCCGCCAGGGCCGGGTTGAACCCCTTGGTTTTGGCCGGTTCGGTCACTGCCGGTGGCGCGCTGATGAACACCACCGACGTCGAAAACTTCCCTGGTTTCCCAGGGGGCATCCAGGGTCCTGAGCTGATGGACGGGCTCCAGGAGCAGGCGGAAAAGT
>NZ_JARVTA010000020.1:0-40267 GCF_030208915.1 Arthrobacter sp. efr-133-TYG-104 | reverse complement strand
GGGGTGTAACCGATGACTCGACTCATCCGTGAAGGATGTCTCGACTCATCACACTGGACAGGGGGTTAAGCCTGAACCCCCAGCTCTGCCCCCGCAGGGCTCCCAGCGCGGTTCAGGGACGGTTCTTGAAGGATTCGACTTTGTCCGGGTCTCTTTCGACGACGGGGCCGAGGATGTCATCGATTCTCTGGAGCAGTTCAGGGTCGAGCTTAACTCCTGCGGCCTGGACGTTGTCGACGAGCTGGTCGGGCCGGGATGCTCCGACAATGGCCGCTGAGACGTTGGGGTTTTGCAGGACCCAGGCTACGGCGAAGGCCGCCATGGACAGTCCGGTCTCTTCGGCCAGGGGCTTCAGTTTCTGGACGCGGGCGAGGATGTCCTCGCTGAGAAAGCGGTTGTTACTCTTGAGCTCGCCGTCCTTGCCCCGGAAGCGCGAGCCTGGCGGAGCCGCCGCTCCGGGGGCGTACTTTCCTGTGAGGACTCCCTGGGCAAGTGGAGACCAGCAGATCTGGCCGATGCCCAATTCCTCACTCAGGGGAACGATCTCCTGTTCGATGACGCGCCAGAGCATGGAATACTGTGGCTGGTTGGAGATGAGCCGGACGCCAAGTTCCTTGGCAAGGGCAACGCCGGACCGGATCTCCTCCGTCCTCCACTCTGACACCCCGATGTAATGCGCTTTTCCCGCCCTGACGATATCGGCGAAGGCCTGCATGGTCTCTTCCAGCGGGGTCTCGTAGTCGTACCTGTGGGCCTGGTAGAGATCGACGTAGTCGGTTTGGAGCCGACGCAGCGATGAGTTGATGGATTCCATGAGGTGTTTGCGGGACAGGCCGCGATCGTTCCGGCCCTTCCCGGTAGGGAAGTAAGCCTTGGTGAAAATCTCGACGCTTTCACGGCGTGTTCCTTTGAGCGCCTCGCCCAAGGCTTCTTCGGCACGGGTTCCGGCATACGCATCGGCGGTGTCGAAGGTGGTGATACCTAAATCCAGTGCCTGTTTGACGCATTGCGTAGCTGCGGCCTGGTCGATCTGCTCACCGTGGGTGAACCAGTTTCCGTAGGCGATTTCGCTGATGTACAGGCCGGAGGAGCCCAGCTTGCGGTGTTCCATCAGGGCTTGTCCTTTCCCAAGTCGATAAGTTGGAATGCAGCGTTGGCCGTCCCGCCGTTGGAGTAGAGGGTGAGGGATGCTTGGGCAGGATCCGGGAAAATCAGTTCGGTCACGGTAACGAGCCCGGCGTTGGCGAAGACTTCCACCGAACAGTGATCAACGAAGATCTGCAGGGTGTAGCTGCTGTCCGGTCCTGTGGTAATCGGGGCGCGGCTGGTGGAGGAAAAGGCTTCGTGGAAACCGGTGTCGCCGGAGTTGGTGCGGTCCACGATCAGTTCTCCGCTGCCGGGGCGGATCCCGACCCGTGTCCCAACCGTGCCGTCCGCTGACCCCCTGACAACAAGACCGAATTCCTCGGCGTCACCGGGCGTGAATGCGATGTCAATAAGCTGAACTGCCGCACCGCCCTCAACCGGTACGGGCCCGTCTACGGTCATCCTCGTCACGCGACCGGGTTGCGAAGTTGCTCTCAGTTCCGGCACGGCTTGCTGCGCGAGCCGGGGTTGTCCGTTCACGGAAACGAGGGACACATCCCGGACCAAGCTCATGGGGCTGCGCCAGGGCGAGGTCGGTATGTGGTTGGCGTACTGCCAGTTGTTCATCCAACCAATCATCAGCCTCCGGCCGTCCGGGACATTGCTGAACGAGACGGCGGCATAGTAGTCACGCCCCCAGTCCAGCCACTGGTAGTCAGTTACGCGTTCGGCGTCCTGCATTCCTTCGGTGAGGCTGGTCTCAGAGCTGAAGGTGACGCCGTCGAAGGTTCCCACAAAGTACTGCCCGGCCGACCCGCCGTTCGGGCCCCCGGGGTTCATGTTTACCGTTAGGACCCATTTCATGGCCGCGGCATCACCGTCCAGCGGCAGCTCAAAGAGGTCCGGGCATTCCCAGATTCCACCGGTGCCGTTGGCAGGGCCGAAAGTGCTGAGGTATTCCCAGTTCTTGAGGTCCGCCGAGCGATAGAGCAGGACAGTGAAGTCGTGTGCTTCGACTGCCACCATGACCCAGTAGCTGCCTGCCGGGCCGTTGTAGCGAAAGACCTTGGGATCCCGGAATTCCGGGGAATTTCTTGTTAGGACAGGGTTGTCAGCGTACTTGGACCAGGTGTAACCGCCGTCGGTGCTCCAGGCGATGGACTGGGCCTGCGTGCCTTCATGCAGGGAACCCGGTTTGTACGCGCTCGTGTAGATGGCCACCAAAGGAGCTTTCCCGTCTGCGCCGAATCCGCTGGTGTTGTCGGTGTCCACCACGACGCTGCCCGAGAATATCTCCTCGGTCTCATCGCAGGGGATTGCTACTGGTTGTTCTTTCCAGCTAACGAGGTCGGTGGAGGTGGCATGGCCCCAGGACATGTTGCTGTGGACGTTTCCGAAGGGGTTGTTCTGGTAGTAGAGATGGTAGACGCCCTCGTGGAAGACCAGTCCGTTCGGATCGTTAAGCCAAGTGTTCCGTGCGGCAAAGTGCATGGCCGGCCTGAAGGCCTCAAGGGTGGAAGTGACACTGTTCATTGTTCTCGTTTCATGGCCGTACGTGAGGTCCGCGGACCCGTGGAGGAGGCATGCGTTGGCGTGAAGGAGTAGCCCGGACTCAGGCAGGCTGCGCCGCGTGGGTGTTTCAGGGATCAATAGCTCATGGGTTCATCAGCATTGGACGCACCTCACGGAAGGATTCGTGGACCATTCTAGTAACCCGCGTTACTTGAGCTGCGTGATCTAGGTTACTCGCGTTACCTTTTCGGTGTCAAAGGGTTTTTAGGTCGAGGTCACGAGCGCATTGTGCAAAGCCGTTGCAGTAGAAGTTTTTGAGCCGGACTCCCAAGCGGGGGCCGGAAGCATCCGGTCTTCCGTATGGCCCCTGTCGCGCAGGACGAGCGGGCCGGCGCCTGTGCTGCCTTCAGCTGGAACGCCGACATCGGACTTCGGCAGGCTGTGGACGTGCTGCCGTTTGCAGCCGTCCTGTAGCCACATAAGTCGCAAAGCACGGGGCGGCGGACGGTTCAGGCTCGGTGTCGGAACATACGGCCAAGTCTCCGCTTTTGTTGCAGGGGGCCTGAGTTGGGTCTTCAGCGCCACGTGGGCCAGCGTGAGCTCACTTAATGCCCTGCATTTGTGGTGAGCATGACACCGAGCTGCTGAAGCGCTTTCTTGGAGTCGGCTGTCCGGTTCGGGGCGGGACTGGGCTGGATTCCGGGCCTGTCCGCGATTTTCCAGTGTTCTCAAGGCCTGGAATCCCGGTCGAGTCCCGCCTCGGGCACAGAAAGACCCCCTCTGCGGAGAGGGTTTTGCTTTAGCGCGTCGACAACGCTTGACAGGTGCCTCTGATTGGGAGCCCGAGCTGGTGCCTAGCCTCCGGGTACGGCCTGATCAGTTTAGGTGGGGGGAGCAGTTTCAGTGGCAGGCTGGTGTGCGCGCCGCTGTCGCTGAAACTGGGCTCATGCTGTTCCTTCTTCTGTTCAGTAGGTCTGAGTCGGGCTGCGGCTGTTCATGGGCGGGGGAATTAGTACGACATGACCGGGGAGGCTTTCCGTTCTGCAGGTACAGGCCAGGAAGTTTTCGGTCCCTACCCCGGCGCCGAAGGTGCTTTTGTCGGGCCATAACGGGTGTGCGCAATGTGCGCACTTAACTCTGGCGTGACCGGCAGAACTCTTTGATGTGCGCCCGAACCGACGCCATTTCGGTGATAGGACGACGCAGCTTGGGGTTTGGCCCTACTATGCAAGCTCCTCGCATAGTAGGGCCAAGCCTCTGTCTCACAACTCGGTGGCTGTTGGTATCGAGGCGCCCGGTTGCGCTACATGGTTGTAAGACTCGTGCGGTTCCGAATCGGTCTCCGCGGACTGGATGTGAAACGACTCAGATGAGACGCCTTGTATCCCATGCCTGCCGGGACACCAGCGACGTGAGCGGCGAAGGACAAGATTGCTCGTCTCGACCTCGAAAACCTCCTGTCCGGGCCTGCTCAGGCGCCGGCCGGATGCAGGACCACTTTGGTCCAGCCGTCTTCACGGTTATCGAAGTTCCGGTAGCCCTCGGGAGCCTGGTCCAGCGGCAGTTCGTGGCTGACGATGAAGGACGGGCTGGCCTTCCCGCCGGCAATCAGGTCGCGCAGGGCACGGTTGTACTTCTTGACTGGGCATTGCCCCGACCCCATCGTTTGTCCCTTAAACCAGTAGTTTCCGTAGTCGAAAGCAACCTGGCCTTGCTGTGCCAGTTTGTCGGGAGCCCCGGGGTCCTGCGGCAGGAACACGCCAACGACGCCCAGGCCACCGACGAACCGGACAGAGTCCACAAGGCGGTTCAGGGTGACGTTGGGCTGTTCGTTTCCGCTCGGGTCGTGCGCCTGATAACCGACGCATTCACAACCCCGGTCAGCCCCGAACCCCATGGTCTGGTCCTTGACGAACTCGACAGGGTCTACCTTGGAGTCATCCACCGGGATCGCGCCGATTTGTTCCGCGAGCTCCAAACGGTCGCTTTGGCGGTCCACCACCATGACTTTTCCGGCGCCTTTAATAATGGCCGAGTACGCGGCCATGAGCCCGACCGGTCCTGCGCCGTAGATAACGACAGAGTCGCCCGGGTATACCCCGGCCAGCTCGGTGGCATGCCAGCCTGTGGGGAAAATATCGGCGAGCATTACGTAGTCGAGTTCCTTCTCCACGGAGTCCTCGCCCAGGCGGAGGCAATTGAAGTCACCGTAGGGCACGCGCAGGTACTCCGCCTGCCCTCCCTGATACGGACCCATGTCCGCAAACCCGTAAGCTGCGCCGGCGAGCTTGGGCTCTGGCTGCATGGTCAGGCAGTAATTGGTGAAACCCCGTTCGCAGTTTTTACAGAATCCGCAGGCTATGTTGAACGGCAGCACAACACGGTCGCCAACTTTTACTTTGCTCACCCCGGAGCCGGTCTCGACGACTTCACCGAGGTTCTCGTGCCCGAAGGAGCGTCCGGTTTCGAAGCTGGTGCGGCCCTCGTACATGTGCAGGTCTGAGCCGCAGATATTTGCCGAAGTGATTCGCACCAGCACATCGGCGGGGTGCTCAATTTTGGCATCCGGTACGTCCTCGACGCTGACGTCTTTCGGTCCTTTGTAAACTACTGCCTTCATTTTCCGCTCTTTTCTATATCCCCTGCCGATCAGGCCATGCAGGAGCAAACGCCCCGAAGCGTTACAAAGCGCTGGAAGTAGGCGCCGGAAAGACGCCGGGGCGCTGAAACGCCTGGCTTGGGCGGTCGGGTACACGGGGAACAAGGGTTCTGTAGGCACTCCCGGAAGTGTTGGGAGGCGGAGGATTTCAGACCCGGGGCTTGACGGGAAACCGTAGCTGGTGGGTCTGTACGCGAACGAGAAACTCGTTGAGCCCCAATAGTAAGCACACTTAGCATAGATGTCGAGGGGTTAGCCGAAAGCGTCGGAAAGTGCCCGGTCGAGTTGCTGCTGCAGCCCTTGGTTGGATGACCGGGATTGGCTTCGAAGTGGTGCGCAGGACAGACGGCGACGGCGAACAAGTTGTTCGCGCCGAAGTCGGGATGGGCCAGACGGTGCTGATGGACCCCGGTTATCCGGGGTCCACCGTTTGGGGTTGGGCCAGTGTCGCGCCGCTACTGCGCGTATGGGTCTGAGATGCCGATGTATTGGGTGGTTGTGTATTCGGCGATGCCTTCGGTGCCGCCTTCGCGGCCGAGGCCTGATTGCTTGACGCCGCCGAAGGGTGCTGCGGCGTTGGAGATGACGCCGGCGTTGAAGCCGACCATTCCGAACTCGATTTGCTCCGCGACCCGCAGGAGGCGGTTGAAGTCGCGGCTGTACAGGTAGGACGCGAGCCCGTACTCGGATGCGTTGGCGAGACGGATGGCGTCTTCTTCGGTGGTGAAGGTGGTGACGGGGGCGACGGGGCCGAAGATTTCCTGACCCAGGATCGCTGCGTCGTTGGGCACGTCGGCCAGGACGGTGGGCTGGTAGAAGTACCCCGGCCCGTCCACGGGTGCGCCGCCGGTCACGGCCACGGCTCCGGCCTCCACGGCCGCTGATACCAGGGCGTGGACGTCGTCGCGGGCGCCGGCGTCGATGAGCGGGCCGACCTGGGTGTCCGGTTCGGTGCCCCGGCCGGTGGTCAGGGCGCTCATGGCTGCGGCGAACTTTCGGGTGAACTCCTGGGCGACGGATTCGTGGACGAGGAACCGGTTGGCTGCGGTGCAGGCCTCGCCCATGTTCCGCATTTTCGCGGCCATGGCCCCTTCGACGGCGGCATCGAGGTCGGCGTCCTCGAACACGATGAACGGGGCGTTCCCGCCGAGCTCCATTGAGGTGCGGAGGACGTTGTGCGCGGCGTCGGCCATCAGGCGCTTGCCCACGGGGGTGGAGCCGGTGAAGGAGACCTTGCGCAGGCGCGGGTCCGCGAGCAGCGGCGCGGAGATCCCGGAGGCGGAAGAGGAGGCGACGACGTTGAGGACTCCGGCGGGCAGGCCGGCGTCGAGGATGGTCTGGGCGAAGTACTGGGCTGTGAGCGGGGTGAGCTTGGCGGGCTTGAGGACCATCGTGCAGCCGGCGGCGACGGCGGGAGCCACCTTGCGCGTGGCCATCGCGAGCGGGAAATTCCATGGGGTGATGAGCAGGCAGGGGCCCACGGGTTTGTGCTGGACCAGGATCTTGTTCTTGCCTTCGGGGGTGGTGAGGTAGCGGCCGTAGTCCCGGACAGCTTCCTCTGCGAACCAGCGCAGGAACTCGGCGCCGTAGGTGACCTCGCCGCGGGCTTCGGCCAACGGTTTGCCCATTTCCAGGGTCATCAGCAGGGCGAAGTCCTCCGCCCGCTCGGTCACGAGGTCAAAGGCACGGCGGAGGATCTCGGACCGTACCCGGGGCGCGGTGCGGGCCCAGGAGGCCTGGACCGCGTCCGCTGCGTCCAAGGCGGCGACCGCGTCCTGGCTGGTGGCGGAAGAAAGGGTGGCAAGCACCTGCCCGGTGGCGGGATCGTGCACATCGAACGTGCCGCCGTCGGACGCCTCCACCCAGTCGCCGTTGATCAGCAGGCCAGTGGGAACAGACGCGAGCAGTTCGGTTTCGCGGTCAATCATCAAAGTCACGTTTTCGGCCACGTGGGGCTCCTTACTATGCGTAGCTCGGGTGTCGGAGAGTTCAACCGGCTGGGTTCGCGGCGGGGATGGCTGGAAGTGGAGATGGGCCACGCGGGAACCTCTTGGAGGTCATGGTTCTCCTGTCCGGTGTGGTGCTGCCTCGATGACGGCGTCCAGCCAGGGGACTCGGTTGGAGAAACGGCTGATTTTGGAGGGGATGCTCCAGCGGTAGGTGTCATGTTCGTCGTTGATGGTCAGTCTGCGGCGGGTGGTTGTCGCGGTGAACGTGTGCACCAGCCAGGGGTTTCCCTCGTGGTCGGGGATCAGGAGTTGTTCTCCGCATTGAAAATCGGCGAGGTCATCTCGCGTGAGTCCTGCTTCTTCCTCAATCTCGGTCAGTGCTTGTTGTTCCGGGCTCACGTTCGGCTCAAGGTACCCGGTGATGCAGTGCCAGAGACCGCGTTCGTGTCCCACGGACTGGCTGCGCTTGAAGAGAGCGATCCGCCCGCGCCACTGAACGACGGCCGCGATAACTTCTCGGGGGAGTCTGTTGGTGGGATTGGGGTCCTCGCGGACCGTCGTTGGCAGTGTCAGGGCGCTCATGTGGTGCTCCGGATGTTGCAGGTTTTCACGGGTGGGAGTGGTGGGTGTTGCGCACTGTACGGGTGAGGAACTGGTCGCTGGTCATTACTTCACACATCGGTGAGAGGAGGTCAAGGAGGGCCAGCGTTTGTTGCTGGGCTTGATCGGTGACGGCGGCGCAGGCATCGGAAATGACGGTGACGAAACGTCCGGCGTCAATGGCGCCAAGCGCAGTGGACAGGACGCAGCAGTCAGTGGCTACTCCGGTCAGGATCATTTCCGTCCCTTCCGGGACGAGGGCTGCCAGCTGTGGCCCCCACTTGGAGAACGTCGACGCGTCAACTACCGTTGCCCCGCCTCGGACATCCAAGGTGATGTCCCAGGCGTTGGAATCGGCTGGGTATCGCATCTCGTTCCAGCGCTGGTAGTAAGCGGCCCAAGCGCCGTGTTCGGCCTCGTCCCGGACGAAGCGGGTGAACACGGCGCTGGATCCGCATTCGCGCTGGAGCCGTTCGATAACCGGCACGATCTCGTCGTAGCGGGGAACCTGCCATTGCCCCTCGTCCTGGAAGACCCGCTGCATGTCGATGACGACGAGCCTGGCCATGCCGGGGCGAGGGGCGCCGGTCACAGCGTTTGTCCGGCGGGGGTGCGGTCCAGCATCTCGTGGCCGGAGAGGCGCTGACGCCGGTGGGTGGCGAAGTAAACACCGACCGCGACGGCGGCTCCGACGTAGTAGGAAAGGTCACCGATCCCTGGGAAGGCTGCGGCGATGGGGCCGGTATAGATGGAGGACATCCAGAAGGGGGAGGAAAGGACGACGCCGGCGGCCCAGGCCACGAAGCCCCACTCGAATTTGCGGGACTTGTCAAAAAGTTCCCGCAGGCCGCGGTCGGTGCGTCGGCCGCCGAACAGGTAGTCGCAGACCAGGACGGCGACGTAGGGGGCGATGCAGTAGGCGGTCAGGTTCAAGAAGGCGGTGAAGCCTTCGTTGAATCCTGTCTGGCCCCACTGGGCCACCAGGTAGGAGGCGATGCAGATGAAGATAACTGCGGTGTGCCGCTTGACCGGTACGCCCATCGTTTGGATGGAGATGGCGCCGCCGTAGACGTTGAGGAAGTTCTGGGTAAAGGAAGATAGTGCGACGACGCCGAGGCCGACGGCGGCCCAGGGCCCCATGAGCTCTTTGAGGGCGCCGATGCTGTCGGACGCTGTGGTCGTGGTGCCTAGGAGGGTCCCGAGGATGCCCATCCAGACGAGGGTGACGAAGTTGCCGAGCATGGTGGCCCAGCCGGCGCCGCGCCGGTTCCCTGCGGTGTTGGGGAGGTAGCGGGAGTAGTCGGAGGCGAAGGGCATCCAGGCGACGATGAAGGAGAAGAACCAGCCGAAGAAGATGATCCACCCACCGACACCATCAAAGCCCTTGGCGGCGACGTTGAAGTCTGTTTCGACTCGTCCGTTGGCGGCGGCAACCACGGTGATGAAGACGAATCCGATTACCAGGACAAAGGAGAGGATCCGCTGCAGGAAGTGGATCAGGTTATAGCCGATCACGGCAACGCCAAGCTGGATTCCCATGAGGGCCAGCGAGGAAAGCCAGAAAGGAATGTCGGTGAGCAGGGAGATAGCCTTGCCGCCGAGAATGACGGTGACGGCAGCCCAGCCGATGCCGGCGAAGACATTCACGTAGGCGACCGGGAAGAGGTTGCCGATGAAGCCAAGTGGTCCGCGGCCTTGCATTTGCTGCGGGACTCCGAGCCGGACTCCCATCTGTGACAGGTACCCCATTCCTGCTGAGGAGGTCACCCCGGCAAGGATGATGGCCAACGCCGCGGCCCAGAAGGGCAGCCCAAAGTAGGTGGCGCTGAAGCCCAGGACGACGATGGGGAAGTTCATCCCTGCGGCGAACCAGAGGAAGAACTGGGAGCGGGGTTTCCCGTGGCGTTCGACGTCGGGGATGTGTTCGATGCCGTAGGGCTCGATTTTGGTGAGGCTGTTGCGGTAGCCGCGGTCTTCGGCGACGCTGTCTTCACCGGCACGCATGGTGTCAGGGCTCATCTTATGTCCTAATGTGGAAGGCGCACCTTTGGTGCGCTGCTTACGAGCAGATTGGGTCGGCGCGGCTGGTGCCTGTCGGATGGTGGCCAGCCCCGCCGGCCTTTTTAGAGTTCGGCGAGTTCAGCGCCGTCGAAAAACCGTCCGGCCTTGTAAACCATCGGGGTGGTGTCGCTGGTTTCGGCGTGGCGGACCCGACAGATAAAAACGGTGTGGGTCTTGGCCTGGAAGCGTTCCTGGATTTCTGCTTCCAGGGAAGCTGCGGAGCCGTCCAGCAGAGGGCTCCCGTTGGGTCCTTGGTGCCAGTCGAGTTCGGCGAACTTGTTGGGTGCTTTGGAAGCGAAAACCTTGACTGTGTCCAGCTGTTCAGTGCCAAGGATGTTGATGCCCAGGTGGCTTGAGGAGAAGAGGGCAGAGTAAGTGCTCGAGGTCTTCTGGACGCAGACGAGCACCAGCGGTGGTTCGAGCGAAACGGAGCAGTAAGAGTTCGCGGCCAGCCCCTTGGGCGTCTCCCCTTCCTTCGTGGTGACGACCGTGACCCCGGTGATGAACTGCCGGTTGAAGGACTTCATCAGATCCGGGTCCAGTTCGGGGAAGTCCCCGCCGTCGGAGGCCGCCGGTGCGGCGATGCCGCGCAAGGGCCTGATGCCCAAGCCGGCAAGCAGTTCGCTGCCGTCCCAGGTCACCGACTCCGTAAGGATCTTCCCGTTTTCCAGCGTGAGGATGTTCGAGCCGCGGGTCTGGACGGTAAGTCCCGTCGGGGGTACTCCGAGGTATTCGTTGGTGTGGGTGCCGGTGGAGGTCCAGAAAACGGCAACGGTGCCATCTCCTTCGACGACGTCATCGACCGTAGTGCGCAGGTCGGGAAAAGCTTCCCGGACCGCCGAGATCTCTGACTTAAGGCCGGTAAGGTCAACGGTTGCGCCCGTTGCCTTGCTGGTACGCGTGTAACCGGGGGCTACCAAGCTGTCCAGGGCTTCTAAGTCACCCTTGTCCCAGGCTGCCAGCCACGCCGATGTAATAAGTGGTTCCAAGGTCTGTTGCATACCAATTACGGTAATGCAGCTCACAAGAGAAGGTCAAGAGGATCGAGCTAATTCGCGGAAACTCCCGGTTTTAGGCAGTTTTCCAACGGATTCAGAAGAAGTGTTGACGCTCTTCATGTATGCAACATATGCTTTCATGTATGCAAGATGATCTCGTAACAGTAGGGGAGGCGGCCGAACAGGACGGCCTCCTGTATCGGATCCGCCGGCTTGTTCTGGGAGGCGACTTCCCTCCCGGGGCGGTCCTGCCGGAAGCTTTCCTGGCTCAGGAGTTCGATGTAAGCCGGACGCCGATCCGGGAAGCGTTGAAGCAGCTTCAGCACGAAGGTCTAGTGGAGATCCGCCCGAAGGTTGGCACCTTTGTACGGGAGCCCACGCGCAGGGAGATCATCGAGCTCTTCCAGCTCAAGGAATCCATGGAGGGGCTCGCGGCATCCCTGCTGGCCCGCCGAGGGGAGGTCGCGGAACTGGCTGTTTTGCGGCGGAATCTTGAAGAATCGGAAATGGCCTCGCTTACGCATGACACCGACGCGTACGCGCGGCTCGTCCACGAGTTCCACTGGACCATCGTCCGGGGTTCGGACAACACCAAGCTCGTGGAGCATTACGAGCGGCTCATGAACCAACTCGCCTACCAGCGGCTGGTCCTGCGCACGGTTGAACATCCCGGCCGGCTCGAAGCTTCCACGCGGGAACACCGCGCAGTCCTGGAAATGATCGAACACAAAGACCCCTTCGGAGCCGAATCTGCCATGAGGAACCACGTTCATGCCTCTTCGAGAGAGGCGCTGAGCGACCCGGCAACGGACCCCCGGCGTTAAACCCACCACGAAAGGAAGCCATGCGCTTCTCCATGAATGATGAGACCGAATGATGAACGACCAAAGATTCGGCATCCGCAAAATCGTCTACTACAGCGAAGAAATCCTGAGCGAGAACGGTCTCTCCCCGGCCAAGCCGGCAGTCCGCGCCACGGCAGCGGCAGTGGTCACCAACCCTTGGCTGGGTGGAAAGCCTACCGATGACCTCGGCGCCGAAGTAGTCCGGCTCGCCCCCGTCTTGGCGCGCAAGCTCACCGATGTGCTTGCCGCCAACCTCGGCGGCGTGGAAGCGATCCAGGCGTTCGGCAAAGCGGCGATCGTCGGGACCGACGGCGAAATCGAACATGGCGCGGCGCTCATTCACACCCCTTTCTTCGGCAACCTGGTGCGTGAATTTTTCGAAGGCGAGTCGATCATCTGCTTCGCCGACGACCGCGCCGATGCCGGATCCTCGCTCGTCGTTCCGCTGTGGCACAAGAACGCGGCAGCAACACGGACCCACTACCAAACCATTACCACCCGCGTCAGTGACGCACCCCGCCCGGACGAGATCGTCGTCGTCGTCGGGGCCTCAACAGGCCCCCGGCCCCACTCCCGCATCGGTGACCGTCTCACCGATCCAATCGTCAAAGCAGAAACGCTAGGAGAACTTGTTCCATGAGCATCCGAAAAATCGTCACCGTCACTGAAGACATCCTCACCGAAGGGGGCCGGGAAGTCAGTCCCGCCGCCCGCGTCGCGGTGGTCGCAGCCATCGTCAAGAACCCCTGGGCCGGCCAGGGCTTCGTTGAAGACCTCTCCGAAGGCATCGACGCACACGCCTCCGACCTCGGCGCCCTGCTCGCCCCCCGCGTACTGGAAGCCCTCGGCGCGCCCGCCGAAGCGTACGGCAAAGCAGCCATCGTCGGGCTCAACGGCGAAATCGAGCACGGATCCGGGCTTATTCACACCCTCGCGTTCGGCAACCACTTCCGGGACGCCGCGAACGCCACCACGCTTCTTCCAGCCGTCGAAAAGCGCGGCCCCGCCGGTGTTATCTTCGACATCCCGCTCAAGCACATCACCGACGCGACCATCCGCTCCCACCACCAGAGCATCGAAATCCGCATCAATGATGCGCCACATGCCGATGAAATCGTGATCGCCCTCGCCGCCGCTGCCCAGGGCCGGCCCCAGCAACGCCTGGCAGCCTTCTCCACCGAAAAGAACTGAGGTGTCAACCGCCGTGAGCCGCGAGCGTGTCACACTGATCCACGGGGTGGGACTGGACGGATCGATGTGGAATCCCCTTCGTGAATTCCTGGAACCGGAATACGACGTCCAGGTACTTGAACTCCTTGGACACGGCCACCGTCCGCCGGCACCCGAAGGAATCACACTTGCCCGGCTCGCGGCGGACATCGCCGAACAGCTCGAACCGAATACCCATCTGGTGGGCTTCTCGCTCGGCGCCCTCGTGGCGCAGCACCTCGCCCGGTTCCGCCCTGATTTGGTCGCCAGCCTCGTCTCAGTGGCATCCGTGTGTACCCGTACGCCGCAGGAGCACGCCGCCGTCATGGTCAGGTTGGCCTCCGCGCAATCGGACTTCCCGGCAACGATCGAGGCATCCATCCAACGCTGGTATCCCGAGGGATCCAACGTTCCGGCGGAACTGGTCGAAGCAACACGTGCGGTATTGCAGAAGAACGACCCGAAGTCCTTCCTGGCCTGCTACCGGGTATTTGCCGCCGGCGACGCTGACATCGCACCCGAACTACCTCACATCTCTGTACCCGCCCACGCCGTGACAGGCGAACTGGACCCGGGCTCGACCCCGGAGATGAGCGCACGGCTTGCCGCGGCCATCCCCGGCTGCACCTACTCCATCATCCCCGGCGCACGTCACATGATGCCGGTCGAGCGACCCCAGGAGCTCGCCCACACGCTGACCGCCTTTATCAAGGAGCATTCCGATGTCCGTTGAACTCCGCTACGACCACTTCATCGGGGGCACCTGGACTGCTCCCGCTGGCGGGGAATACTTCCCCAGCACCAACCCCGCCACACTCGAAGTGCTGTATCAGGCAGCAAGGGGAACCGAGGAAGACGTCCGCCGTGCCGTGGCAGCAGCCAAGGACGCGTTTGAATCCCCCTTGTGGCGCGACCTCACGGCAACCAAGCGCGGCCATCTCCTCCGCCGCCTCGGTGACCTGATCGGTGAGCACGCCGATGAGCTCGCCGAGATGGAAACCCTCGACAACGGCAAGCTCCTGCGGGAAATGCGGGGCCAGCTCGCCTCCCTGCCCGAGTACCTGTACTACTACGCCGGGCTTGCCGACAAAGTTCAGGGCAGCCAAATCCCCACCAACTCCATCACGATGCTGAACTACACGCAGCGAGAACCCCTCGGCGTCGTCGGAGCCATCACGCCCTGGAACTCGCCGCTGACGCTGACCACCTCCAAGCTTGCTCCAGCCCTGGCCGCCGGCAACACCGTGGTCATCAAGCCCAGCGAATACACGTCCCGGACGATCCTCCGCGTCGCTGAACTCGCCTCCCAGGCCGGGTTCCCGGACGGTGTGGTCAACGTGGTCACGGGCTTCGGGCAGGAAGCCGGCGCCGCCTTGGTCAGCCACCGCGACCTAGCAAAGATTTCTTTTACTGGATCCACCCAGACCGGGGCGCGAATCGCCGCGGAGACCGCATCCCGCTTCATCGGCTCCACCCTTGAGCTTGGTGGCAAGAGCCCCAACATCGTCTTCGAGGACGCGGACATATCCAACGCCGCCATGGGCGTCATTGCCGGGATCTTCGCGGCTGCAGGACAGACCTGCATCGCCGGCAGCCGGGTCTTCGCCCACCGCAGCGTCTACGACGAACTTGTTGAACGCGTCGCCGAACGCGCGGCATCCATCATCATCGGTGACCCGCGGCTCGCCACCACCGAACTCGGTCCGCTCGCTTTCGGCGCGCAGCTGGAGAAGGTCAGCTCGTACGTGGACCTAGGCGTCTCCGAAGGCGCCACCGTACGGACCGGAGGCAAACGCCCTGACACCGACCTCCCCGGCTACTTCTTCTCACCCACAGTCCTGACCGACGTCAACAACTCCATGCGCGTTGTTCGGGAAGAGATTTTCGGCCCGGTCGCCGCGATCATGCCCTTCGACTCCGAAGACGAGGTCGTGGGCCTTGCCAACGACACCGAATACGGGCTCGCCGCCGGAATCTGGACACAGAACCTGGCACGGGCGCACCGGATGGCACGCCGGCTGGAAGCCGGCACCGTCTGGGTCAACACGTACCGCGCCATGTCCCCGATGTCACCCCGTCAGGGGTTCAAGAACTCCGGTGTCGGCATCGAACACGGACTCGAGTCCATGCACGAATACACCCGGCTCAAGAGCGTCTGGATCAACACCGACGAAGGCCCTGTCTCTGACCCGTTCATCATGCGCAGCTAAAGGAATTTCCAATGCCACTCATCGAAGTATCCATCGCACGGGGCCGCAGCCCGGAACAGCTCCGCGCCCTGATTAACGAGCTGCACCTCGCGGCCGAAAAAGCCGTCGGCGCTGTACCGGAAAACACCACCGTTATCATCCGCGAAATCGACCACGAACACTGGTCCCGCGGCAACCAGACCATCGCCGAACGCAACCAGGCAGCCACCCAACCGGCAACTGCCACCAATCACGCCCAGGCGTAAACCGCCGCAGAACGAAGGAATTACTCATGCGCTTTTCCCTCTTCGTCCACATGGAACGCTGGGACGAGTCCGTCTCGCACCAGGAATGCTTCGAGAACCTGACCGAGCTCACCCTCATGGCCGAAGCCGGTGGCTTCAGCACTGTGTGGATCGGCGAGCACCACTCCATGGAGTACACCATCTCGCCCAGCCCGATGCCCCAGCTCGCCTACCTGGCAGCAAAGACCTCCAAGATCCGTCTCGGCGCCGGCACCATCATCGCACCGTTCTGGAACCCCCTCCGGGTTGCGGGGGAGTGCGCACTGCTTGACGTCATCAGCAACGGCCGCATGGAGGTGGGGCTGGCCCGAGGCGCCTACCAGTTCGAGTTCGACCGCCTGATGGGCGGCATGTCAGCAGTCGACGGCGGCAAGCACCTCCGCGAACTCGTCCCCGCCGTGCGGAAGCTGTGGGAAGGCGACTACGAACACAACGGGGAGGTGTGGCAGTTCCCCACCTCCACCAGCGTCCCCAAGCCCGTCCAGAAGCCGACGCCGCCCATGTGGATTGCCGCCCGCGACATTTCCTCTCACGAGTTCGCCGTCGAAAACGGCTGCAACGTCATGGTGACGCCCCTCATGAAGGGCGACGAGGAAGTCGAAGACCTGGCGCGCAAGTTCGACTCCGCCGTCGAGAAGAACCCTGGGATCCCGCGCCCGGACCTTATGGTCCTCCGCCACACCCACGTCCACTCACCCGAGGACCCGGAAGGCTGGCGCCGCCCCGCAGAAGGCATCAACAAGTTCTACCGGACATTCGATGCCTGGTTCGGCAACAAGACCACCCCGACGAACGGCTTCCTCGAGCCCAGCCCCGAAGAAAAGTTCGCGGACCGCCCCGAGTTCACAGCCGAGGCCCTCCACAAGACAGCCATGATTGGCACCCCTGAGGAAATCATCGAACGGCTGCGTCACTACGAAGCGCTCGGCGTGACCGAATTCAGCGTCTGGTCCGACAACAGCCTCACCCACGAGGAAAAGAAACGCTCCCTCGAACTCTTCATCGAACACGTGGTACCGGCCTTCCAGGAACAACCCGCTACAACAGCACGCTAAATCGCTGCTAAATGAAGCCCCCGGTGTTCTGACCCTAAAGCACAGGTCAGAACACCGGGGGCTTTCGCTGACGGAGGGCGAACGCGGTAACCGCGATGCTGTTCGCTATGTTTAGGGCGTTGGAAATCGCGACCTCCCGATAAGGAGTTGGAGCATGACCTACGAACCAGATCTGTCCCCAGACACCGAGGGCCTGCAGGCCCTCGTCATACAGCCAGATCCCTACTGCCCAATAGACCGTCTCGGTCCGTGGTTGCACGACGAGGGGATAACCACCCGAACTATTCAGCCTTTTAAAGGCGAGGTGATCCCGGATTCCATCCAGCAGGATGCGCTGGTGGTTCTGGGCGGAGACATGAGTTCCTTGGACGACCATGTCTATCCTTGGCTTTCCGACATCCGTCGCGTCGTTGCAGACGCCGCCAGCAGGAGAAAGCCCACGCTCGGGATTTGTCTCGGAGCGCAGCTGATGGCACAGACGTTCGGCGGAACCGTGACCAAAGGCGACCGGGGCCTGGAGGCAGGAGTCGCACAGATATCCTGGCGGGCCGAAGCCGCGCAGGATCAACTGATGGCCGGTTTGCCAGACCCTTTCTTCGCGGGGGCCATGCATCGGGACATGATCAGCCAACTTCCGGCTTCGGCCGTCTGGCTCGGGGTGACAGCGCAATATCCGTACCAGGCTTTCCGAGTAGGGGAGATGTCGTGGGGCGTTCAGTTTCATCCTGAGCTGTCGCCAGCGGTATACCGGCAATGGTTGACTCTGATCAACCAAACTGACGTGGTCACCAAGGAACGAGCAGACCGCGGAATGAAGGCCTTCGAGAATCAAGACCGAATCGTGAGGGAACACACCGAAGCGTTGGCGCGGCGCTTCGCTTACCTCGTCCGAATAACCGCAACCGTGGCCGCAAAATAAGCCTCCACCCTCGGCACGCGGGGCACCTGTTTATACTCGACTCATGACTATTGGCCGGGCGGAGAAGGCAGAAGTCCCCGAAACCGGCCCGGAAGCGCTTGATGCTCTTGGTCCGTTGGAGGGTGTTATTGCCGCGCAGGTAAAGCGGCACAGGCTCGACGCTGAGATGTCGGCCGCTGAGCTGGCCACCCGGGCAGGCCTGTCGAAAGCGATGATTTCCAAGATCGAGTCGGCAAGCACCTCCTCCTCGCTTACTACTCTCCAGCGGCTGGCGCAAGGCTTGAATATCCCTGTGACTGCACTGTTCCAAGGCGCGGACACTGAACGTGAGGCCACGTTCACTCGTGCGGGAGAGGGCAGCGTCACGGTCCGGAGCGGGACCCGCCACGGGCACGAGTACCGTTCGTTGGGCTCCCTGAAGCGACGGGACCGAGCCATAGAGCCGAGCCTGGTGACCCTGACGAGTGCTTCGGATGTGTTTCCCCAGTTCCAACATGCAGGCACCGAGTTCATCTACATGCTTGAAGGCAGAATGGTCTACGGCCACGGGTCCTACGAATACGAACTTCGGCCAGGAGACTCACTTGTTTTTGAAGGTGAAGGTCCGCATGGGCCGCTACGGCTGGTGGAATTGCCCATCCGATTCCTTGCGGTGACGGCCCCCTGACGCGCCAGCGTCAGAAACATATGCCCTAACGGCTTCAACGGCTGACGGCCCGATAGAGCCCAATCAGGGCTAGCGTCCCTTGGCCGCGGATCAAGGTTGGTTCTGTCTTCGAACCGAACACTGCGTCCAGGCCGAGTAGATCCTGATCGCCCGCTCGGGCTTGGCCTTCCAGTAGAACAGCCGCCTGATGTGGAAGCAGCAAGTGTTCCCGTAGGGGAATGATGGACACGCTGCCTCCAACATGGCCGGTCCGACACATGAGGTTCAGGTTCTTCACCGGGCCGTGCGGCAGCGCCGCCGTCGTGCGTGCACTGCCGTCGAACGCCAAGGGCTGGAGGGCTGAAGCCAAACGGGGCTTGCCGTTAATGGTGAGACGAAGCGGACCACCTTCGACAACTGTGAGTATGCGCTTGACGCCGGGCACCCGGGAGAAGTCCCCCGGCTGCCCAACGTCGGCTATGGAAAGTCGCCAGGCCCAGTAGTCGTCGGCCCCAAAATTGACCGCGCCATCTTTGCCCACGACTCCGGAGGCGATCACTTTGACGCTGCCACCTCCGTTGATCCAGGGAGACTCGGCGATGTCGGCAAATCGGATGAGTTTCATCAGGAGCGTGAGGGGGAGCCGAGCATCTCCGGTTCTTCGTCGAGGAGATAGGCTTCCTCGGCGTGGGCCGTGAGGTCGATGCCGCGTAGTTCGTCTTCGGGTTTGATGCGGAGGCCTACCGTGATCTGGACGAGTTTCGCCACGATCCAGGTTGCGGCGAAGGAGTACAGGAGCACTGCGCCGGTGGCTAAGGTTTGTGTCCACAGCAGGCCAAAGCCGCCGCCGTAGAGAAGTCCTGCGGTCTTGTTGGGGGCGGCTTCGGCGGCGAAGATGCCGATGAGCAGTGTGCCGATGATGCCGCCTACCAGGTGAACGCCGACCACATCGAGGGAGTCGTCATAGCCCAGGCGGTACTTCCATTCGATGGCCAGTGAGCACACGGCGCCGGCGATTGCCCCGATCGCGATGGCTCCCAGAGGGCTGACAGCGCCGCAGGCGGGGGTGATGGCAACGAGGCCGGCCACGAGTCCGGAGGCGGCGCCGATGCTGCTGGCGCGGCCGCGGCGGAGGCGTTCGACGGCGATCCAGCCAAGGAGGGCGGCGGCGCCTGCCACTGAGGTGGTCAGGAATACGACGGCCGCGGCGTTTCCGGCGGCGAGGGCAGAGCCGGCGTTGAATCCGTACCAGCCGACCCAAAGGAGTCCTGCGCCCACGAGGACAAGTGGGCGGCTATGCGGGCGTACGTGTTCGCTTTTGGGCCAACCGGCGCTGCGGCCGAGGACAAGGGAGAGTGCGAGTGCGGCGACTCCGGCGTTGATGTGGACGGCGGTGCCTCCGGCGAAGTCGATTGCTTTGAGACGGTTCAGTATCCAGCCTCCTGTGGTGCTGCCGTCAGGCGAGCTCAGGGCGAAGACCCAGTGGGCGATGGGCAGGTAGACCACCGTTGCCCAGAGTGCCGCGAAGAGCATCCACGCGCCGAACTTCATGCGTCCTGCTGCCGCGCCGGCGATGATGGCGGTGGTGATGCCGGCGAAGAAGAGCTGGAATGCGGCAAAGACTGCCGGTGGGATTGAAGCGTTGGAGTCATCGGTGAGTAGTTGGTCCAGTCCCAGGTACTGCGTGATGTCCCCGATCAGTCCGAGACCTCCGATGGAATTGCCGAAGACTGCGGAGTAGCCGAAGGCGGCCCACAGTACGGCGACGATGCTGACGCCGCCGAAGCACATCATCATCATGTTCAGGATGCGGCGGGAGCCCACCATTCCGCCGTAGAAGAGGGCCAACGCCGGGATCATCAAGCAAACCAAAGCCGAGCTGACCAGCAGCCAGGCGACATTTCCCGAATCCATGGGAAACCCCTTTCCAAAAGCACTTCGTCCGTGTTGATCGGTGGTGGTACGTGTGGGGGCAGGTGACCACTGCCCCCACACGGGTCTTGGGGTTAGGCCAGGGCTGGCGTGTCCCAAAGGTTCAGGACAGTGCCGATGTTCTTATCTTCGGCGGCCTGGTAGAGGTCGGTTGCCCATGCGACGTCCTCGATGGGCATGCCACCGACGGAGTAGAGGATGATTTCTTCGTCGTCCCGGCGGGCGGGGAGTTTGCCGGTGGCGATGTCGGCAATCTCTTCGATTTTCGAGGCCGGGATTTTTCCGTCCTCCAGCAGCCCGAACCAGTGCGATCCGGGGATGCCAAGAATCTGGTAGGCGGTGGGTCCGTATTCCTCGAGCCAGGCCTGGTAGAGGCCTTCGGCGTCGATGACCAGGCGGGCGTCTCCTTGGAGGAAGTCGTCGTCGAAGCGGGCTGCTGCCGGCAGGAGCAGGAGTGCGCCGGGCTTGATAGCGTGTTTCGGGAAGTACGGGAAGGCGTCGCTGCCGGCGGCGTCGGTGGACGTGGTGGCCATGACGACGTCGGCGTCGGAGATTGCGTCTTCGATGGTCTCGGCTGCTGCGACGCTGGTGAGCTGCGGGAAGGTCGCTTTTGCCCAGTCAACGAAGGTTTTGGTGCTTCCTTCGCTGCGGCCCTTGACGTACAGAGTGTCGATGGAAGGTCGCAGCGCCAGGGTGGTGGACAGGACTGAGCGGGCGATGACACCCGGGCCAACAACTGCAGCGACTTTGGCGTCGGCTTTAGCGAGGTGCTTGACCCCGACGCCGGGAACGGCGCCGGTGCGGTAGGCGCTCAAGAGGTTTGCGCTCATGATGGCAAGGGGTGCGCCTGTGTCGCTGTCGTTCAAGACGAACACGTGGATCGAACGGGGGAGCCCTTTCTGGCGGTTTTCGGTGTTGGAGCCGTACCACTTCACGCCCGAGGTGCCGAAGCGTCCACCGAGGTAGGCAGGCATGGCCATGAACCGGCGGTCCGGACCGTCCTTGGGCATACCATCGAATTCAGGGTTCTCCGGGAAGGTGATCATGGCACCGTGGGAGTTGCCGTTCTCGCCGGCCATTCGGTAGTCCCCCTTGCGGAGGAGAACCAGGGCCTCCTCCATCACGTCGGTGCACCGCACGAGGTCGCCGACACCGGCCTCGATCATGTCGGGTTCGCTCAAGTAGCGGAAGTTGATCTGAGTGGACACATGAACTCCTAGGTATTGCGATTCTTGGTATGAAACGTTGATAACCACCAGTAAACCGATGGCAGATTTCCGATCCGTCACTCCAAAGTTTCCGGCGTGTAACTTCTCGCGGCATCGTTCTCAACTGACGACCGCTGCAGTGAGAATGCCGCTATCCGAGGACTACTTCATGAGGCCGGCGAGTGCATCCGCCAGTGCCTGCGCCCCGGTTTCGGCGTCCTCGTCCAGTACGTGTTCTTCGGGGGAGTGGGAGACGCCGCTGGGATTGCGGACAAACACCATTGCCGTTGGCACGAACGGTGAGAGAACTCCTGCATCGTGTCCGGCGCCGGTGTCCAGGATCGGGGCGTCGGGCAAGGCAGCGTGGAGTTGTTGCAGCAGTCCGGGGTCGAAATGGACGGTGGGGCTGAGTGATTCCTCGGCCAACTCGACGCTGCAGCCTTCTTCATTGGCAGCCAGTTGCGCCTGAGCATGGATGTTTTCGACGAGGGCAGCGGTGACGGCGTCGTCCGGGTGGCGGACATCGAGCCAGAAGTCCACACGGGAAGCGATGACGTTTGTTCCTCCGGGGACAGGCTGGAGCCTGCCGACGGTGGCCCGGGCGTGGGGCTGCTTCCGTGCAGCGTCGCGGATGGCTACCACGATTCGGGAAGCCGCAACCATGGGGTCGCGCCGGTCCACCATCAGCGTCGTGCCGGCATGGTTTCCCTGCCCGCGGATGGTCATGCGCCATCGGCCATGGCCCAGGATGGAAGAAGCAATGGCGATGGGTTGCTTGAAATCAACCAGCCCCCGGCCCTGCTCGACGTGCAGTTCAACGAATGACCCGATCTGCCCCAGAAGTCGCTGGTCACGCCCGACATGGCGCGGGTCCAGGCCGTTTGCCTTGGCAATGTCGGCGAATGTATTGCCGTCCGGGTCCCTGAGGTTTCGTGCCTTATCCGGATCGATGGCCCCGGTCATCAGTCGGGAGCCGAGGCACGCGACGCCAAAACGGGAGCCTTCTTCCTCGGGAAAAACCACGACGGCGAGAGGCCGGGCAGGGGTGCTCATGCGGGCCTTGAGAATGTCGACGGCGACGAGGGCTGAGGCAACGCCCAGGGGACCATCGAACGGGCCGCCGCCGGGGACTGAGTCCAAGTGGCTGCCGGTGACGATGCTGTTGCCGCGGTTCCCTCCAGGGATGTCCCACCACGCCCAAATTGCGCCGTTACGGTCGGTTTCAATGCTTAGGCCGCGCTTGCTCGCCTGTTCGACGAACCACGTCCGCAGGTCCAGTTCGGCCGTGGAGTAGACCGGGCGGGTGTAGCCGCCGCGCAGAGGATCGGTACCCGTGCCGGAGATGTCGGACAGAAGACCCGTCACAGTCGCTGTGGTGGCGCTGGAGTGGGGGGTGGTGGCGCTTTCCATTAGTGAGCTCCAGCAGTTGTAGCGTGAGCGGCGAGACGGAACTGTTCCGGGACCGTCCCGACGCCGGTGGCAAGGTCGGCTGCAAATTGACCGATCAGTGGTGCGAATTTGGCACCGTGCCCCGAGCAGGGAGAGAGGATGGTGATTCCGTCCGCACGGTCCAGAATGAAGTCTTCCGTGGGCGTATTGGTGAAGAGGCAGGTGGTCTCGGCGTACGGTTCCGGGATCAGTCCCGGAAGGTACTTTTCGACGTATTCGATGACGCCGCGGCGGTTGGCGGGGTCGATGATACCGTCCTGGGCTGCGGCCGACGGCAGGATTTTCCCGCCGTTGTACTCGGCGACCTTCTGTCCGCGGAAACCCGCGTCCCTGCCGCCCGGCAGGCCGTATGCCTGCCAGCCTTCACGTTTGTGAATGAAAGTCGGCCATGGCGCGTCGCCTGTGGTCGGCTCGGCGTAGGGGAAGTGGAAGGCCTGTTCCTGGCGTACTTCCAGAGTCGGCATGGTGGCCCGGAACGACGGGGGCAGGGATAGTGAGCCGAGCAGTTGCGGGAGCCAGCCCCCTGCGGCGACGATGACGTTCCCTGCCTTGATCGAGCGGCCATCCTTGGACGTCAGGGTGTAATTGCCAGTCGAGCCGGTAACGGCTTCCACGGCCCACTTGGTATGAACTGCGGCACCGTAGGCAACGGCCTGATCCACCATGGCGGTCACGGCTTCGTGCGCGTCGATAACGCCGGCGTCGGGGTGCCACAACACTTGAGTGTCGAAGGCTATCTGGGGCCAGCGGGTCCGGGCGTCTTCGGCGGTGAGCAACTCGTGGTTGATGCCATGGACAGCCAACGCTGCGGCGAGGCGTTCTGGTTGACGGATTGCTCCGTAGTCCACCGCGCCCGTTGCCGAGATCAGGCGCTTTCCACTAACACGGGCAAGCTCGTCCCAGCCGCGCTTCGCTTCGAGGACAAGGCCGGTGTAGAAGGTGTCCGGGTAGGCGTAACGGAAGATCCGTGCGGAGCCGTGGGAGCTGCCGGCGTCATTGGCCGGTGTCGTACGTTCAAGCAGGGCCACCTCGTGGCCGCGCGCGGCGAGATGCCACGCTGCGGCAGCGCCGGACAACCCTGCTCCGACAACGGCGTATTCGATCGTTTCCATATGTGCTCTTTCATGGTGCGTAGCTGGCTCGTAACATCGCTTCATCCAGTTACGCATTCACAAAAGTGCTGCGTCCAATATCATTTTTGTAAGGATTATTGCTTTCGAACGAAAGAATCATTGTGGAACTACGACAGCTCCGGTACTTCCTTGTAGTTGCCGAGGAACTCCACTTCGGCCGTGCGGCTGAACGTCTCCACCTCACGCAGCCGCCCCTGACGGTCGCCATCCGGCGGCTGGAGCGGGAACTTGGCGTTCAGCTGTTTGACCGCACCACGCGCAGGGTGACGCTGACCCCCGCCGGTGTGGCGTTCAGGCATCGCGTCCACGGAGCCGTCAATGAACTCGATGAAGCTGCCGACGACGTTGCCAGCGTGGCTGCCGGCATGAGCGGTCGGATCCGGCTGGGCTTTGTGAGTTCGGCCAGTTACACCACCGTCCCCGAGGCCATCCGGAGGTTCCGCGAGCAGCGGCCCAGGGTTGAGCTTGCGCTGAGTCCTCTCACCAGCGGCGAGCAGATCGAGCAGCTGCTCGACGGCGACTTGGACCTCGGACTGGTTCGTGACCCAGGCGAGATACCCGGACTGCGCATGGACTTGGTCAGTACCGAAGACCTCACCGCCGTGCTGCCAGAGACGCATGCCCTGGCGTCACGCGCGGAAATCCAACCTCAAGACCTGGAGGGTGAACCGATGATCCTCTTCCCTTACCGCCTCATGCCCGGATTCGTAGCCCGAGTACTTCGCTTGTTCGAGGAGCTGGAAACGTCTCCCCAGGTTGTCCAGCAAGTCGTCCACCAGGAAACGGTTCTTGGACTGGTATCCGCTGGCCTCGGCATCTCCATCCTTCCCGAATCCGTAAGCCGCTTTCAGATGCCCGGCGTCATTACCCGCCCCATCGCTGGACGACCCCAAACAGCCCTCTATGCTGCGCAAGGAACCAGCCGTCACCCGTCCGTCGATTTGTTCCTCGATTGTCTGGCCCCTTCCAAGTTACAAGGCTGAAACCTTCGCGAGATGATGATGTAACCCGGGATCGGTTTACTGTTATTCATCGTTGTTTCATATCGTGCAACTCGAAAACTGGAGTATCTGGTGAAGAACATAATTCTCGCGAAGACAAGACGCAGCACGGCTTTCGGCATGCCTGGGCTCCGGCGCACCGGGGAGCACTGCCCCGTGAGTGGCTGGTGGGCATCGGAAGCGGAACCCCGGTCCCCGCAATTCATTAGCGAAGGAAGCATTATGCCAACGCTGGACGGGGTAGCGGTCACTTGGATGCGGCGGCAATGAAGAGGGCCGCAACAATGCGAAACGCCTGCCTTCGGGAACTATTGACATCGCTAGGGGCTGGGCCTAGGACTGGCGGCATGGACCACGGCGGTCCGACCTAGGAGCAGTGATGGCTACTACATCGTACGGAATTGTTCACTTCTTTCCAGGTGGCACCCAAGAGCAGTACCTTGCCTCGATTGCTGCTGTCCACCCTGGCGAGGGTCAGCTGCCGGAGGGGCAAACCTTCCATGCGGGAGGTGCCTCCACCGGCGGATGGACGATCATGGCAGTGCATGAATCGAAAGAGAGCTGGGAAAAATTCAGGGATGAAATCCTTCTCCCGCGCATGCAGGCGGGCATCGAAGGAGGGTTTACAGCCCCTCCTGAGGAAACAGTAATCGACCTGTTCGCCGTCATGACCGGAACATAAAGGGAAGTTGATTCTGAATCCGCCCGGCATCTTGCTGCTGACCTCAAAGTCCCGGTGGGCGAGGACGGTTCACGATGTTGAAGTGCTTCTAATGGCAGCCGTCTTCTTGAGTTCGTGGAGGATTTCCAGTTGTTCGCGGTTGACGGCTATCAGCAGTTCGATCTCCTCCTTCGCCCTCAGATTCGTGTCGTAGTCGTGCTGGGCCATGGCGGCAGCAATGGCGTCTTGGCGTTTGGCGGCAATGAGAAGGATGGCACCCTGGAGCCCAGCCAGCATGGAGAGCAGGAGGTTCAAAAGGATGTAGGGGTATGGATCCCATGCCTTCGCCGCCAGCGCCCAGGTGTTGATTGCGGCCCAGATGATCATGAAGCCGATGAAGCTTCCAACGAAAGGCCAGCTTCCCATCCCGTTGCGCATGATGTCAGCGGCTCGCTGGCCTTTGGTGAGGGATGACTTATGCCTGTCGTGCCAGGTCTGTTGCTGATCGCTCATGTCTCAGACTAGTCCTCCGGCGAACCAGTGTTGACCCTTCGGTGATGCTGCCGATGCTTTGTACTGGCGGTCAGGTGAAGGCGGTTTGACGGGACGTATGCCGGCCAATCAGGTCGCAAAACTGCGCCGCGGGCGGGGCTTGGGCTGGGGTTGATGCCCGGTGGCCCGTCAGGGGTGAAGGTCCTCCATGGCCCAGGCCAGGAGGGTGAGTTCGAAGGGGTGCGGCTTCAGTGCTTCGTGCACGTAGGCGTCCAGTTCCAGCCGACCGGCGTTTCCGCCTTCGGCCCAGTATTTGATCCATAACCGTTCAAGCGTGAGGTTCTCTTGTTCGAGCAGGTCTCGTGCTTTTTTCCTCGGGTCGTTCATCTCCTGATATCCCAGTACTATCGGCGGGGCCTCCTGCGCAGACTGAATAATCAGCTTGCTTAGTAATTACGTTACATGGAGCAGCTTTCCGGAACAACGGGGCCGGGGGGAAGAATGGACCTACCATGGGCTCATGGAAACCCCCGTACACACAGACCAGATCCTGAGTCTCCACGAACTGGTCACCGGAACAGCCGACATCAAAGCCATCCTGCAGGGAGTGACAGGCTTCGCGTCCACCGCGATGAGCCGGGCCGCGGGGGATCACATCGACTGCGCACTGACCCTGCGCCGACGTAAACGCACGGCGACGGTTGCGGGCAGCAGCGACAAGGCAGTCCTCCTGGACCACATCGAACAAAACCTCGGTCAGGGACCGTGCTTGGATGCCCTGGATCAGGGCAGGCCGCTGTTGCTGGACGACGTCGAAACCGATGTGTCATGGCCTGAGTACAGTCGAGCGCTGGCCGCCGAGGGATGCAGGAGTGCTTTGGGTGTTCCTATGGACCTGGGCGAGTCCTCCGAAGCGGTCCTGAACTTCTTCGCGTCCAAGCCCGGTCTCTTCACCCCTGAAGTCGTCGATGAAGCCGCGGCGTTCGCGCACGTGGCCGGCAGCGCCTTGCGCCTGGCGATCCGGATAGAAACTGTGGAACAACTCAATACCGACCTGAAAACGGCGATGGCCACCAGAACTGTCATCGACCTTGCCTGCGGGGCCATCATGGCCCAGAGCCGCTGCACCCAGGAAGAAGCCTTCAAGTTCATCACCAAAGCATCAAGCCACCGGAACGAAAAAGTCTCCAAGGTCGCCACCGACATCATCACCAACCTTGGCGGCGCAGCCGACGGGCCCCTGCGCTTCGAAGACTAGGGTTGCGGGCAGGTCACTGTCGTTTACTTCCAGCACCAGGCTGTCTCCTATAGGTGGTGGCCGCGGCGGTCAGCTTCGATTTGGGCGCTGGCACGTTGCTGCATTGCGTCCCGTTCGCGACCGGCTAACGACGGCGTACCCGGCTTTACGGTGCCAGCTCGACCCGGTTTCGGCCTTCTGCTTTGGCGGTGTACAGGGCTGTGTCGGCCTCACCAAGTACAGCGTCGGCGTCGCCGTGATGCCCCGCGGTGAAGGCCGATATTCCTGCGCTTATCGTTAGGTGGCCCGTCGGGTCCCCGGAATGGATGATGTTCAGGGCCTCAACGGCGTGAAGTGCCCGTTCCAGCATGTCATTGGCTCTCTGTCTTGACTGATTGGGCAGCACGAGGAGGAATTCCTCGCCGCCGTACCGGTAGACACCGTCGCTGCTGCGAACCACGCTGGCGAGAGCTGCCCCGATGGCCCGTAGCGCCTGGTCACCTGCCTGGTGTCCGTAGATGTCGTTGTAGCTTTTGAAATTGTCGACGTCGCACATGGCCAGGCAGTAATCCTCCTCGTACCGTTGGCTGCGCGCGTGCAGTTGTGTGAGGTCTTCGCTGAGTTTGAGCCTGTTGTTCAGGCCTGTCAGGGGATCGGTTCGGGCTTGCTGTGCGAGCATCTTCCGGTAATGGGCCAGGTCGGCGTGCAATGTGGTCACCCGGTTTGCCACCAGCAGCCGGGTGTGCAGGACAAAAGGGTCCAATGGCTTGGTGACGTAGTCGTCTGCGCCGGCTTGAAGCCCGGCGAGGATGTCGTCCCGGGAGCCTTGCGAGGTCAGTAGCACCAGGTAGGTGTACAGGTCTGTGTCCCGAGCCCGGATGGCCCGGCACAGGGCCAGACCGTCCAGGCCGGGCATCATCCAGTCCGTAACCACTACGTCCGGCTGGTGCTCCAGGAACAGGGCCCACGCCTCGTCGCCGTTTGTCGCCGTGAGACAGCTGTGTCCGGAGCGGTCGACGGCGGCCTTCGCTACCAGGAGCGATCCCGGGTCGTCATCTGCAACGAGGACCCTCACCGCGCACCATCCAAGGCCTGCTCGAGTTCGATATTCACGTTTGCAAGCTCCGCTTCCAATCGGCTGAGGAGCTGAGGGACGTCGTCGAATTTTCCGCTGTGCGCGGTTGCTTCGATCTCGCCGCATAGGGCTGCAGCGGTGGTGGCGCCGATGTTGGCGGCGGCGCCCCTGAGTGCGTGGGCAGTCCGGGTCATCGCCGGGCCGTCATTGTCGGTAATTGCTTGGTGCAGGGAGGCAATCCGGGACGGGATGTCCTTCCGGAATGCTTCTGCCGCCGCGGGAAGCAGGCCCATTCCGTCTGAAGGTCCGAGGTCGCGAAGTATGGCCAGCCGGCTTTCGTCGAGCCCCAGCCTCGCGGGTTCGGTGGCCACAGCCGAATGACCACCGGTCACGGCCAGGGGTCGCTCGGGCACGGCGCGCGTGCGTTGATACGGGACCCACCGGGCCAGCGCTGCTTCAAGTTCGGCGGCGTCGACCGGTTTGGCGAGGTAATCGTCCATGCCCGCGCCGAGGCAGCGTTCCCGGTCGCCGTCGAGGGCACCGGCAGTCATGGCGATGACGGGAAGCCTGCTGTTTCCGTTCTCGCGGCTCCGGATGATCCCGGTAGCCTCGAATCCGTCCATCACCGGCATATGGCAGTCCATCAGGACAGCGTCATACTGAACCTTTCCGACGGCGGCAACGGCGTCGGCCCCGTTGGGGACGACATCGACGTCGTAGCCCAGCTTCGCCACTGTGGAGCGGGCCACGAGCTGGTTGACTTCGTTGTCTTCGACGACGAGAAGGCGGCCGCGGACGGGTCCCCGGTAGGAGGGACCGGTTGCGGAGGGCTCGCTCATGGCCGCCTTGGTAAGCCTCTTGGTCGGCGGCCGTTGTTCGCTGGTGGACATCAAGCGGATCAACCGGTTGTAGAACTCAGAGCTGCGGACTGGTTTCATCAGCCATTCCCGGACCCCGGCGTTGGCGATTGCGGAGCCGTCGATCTGCATGGTCGAGGTGAGCATGATCAGCTCGATGCTGGCCAGGGCCGGATCAGCTTTGAAGGCCCGGGCCAGTTCCAGGCCGTTGGTTTCAGGCATGCACATGTCCAGGACCGCAAGGTCGTAAGGTTCTCCCCGCTGTGCCGCATCCCGGGCCACGGCCACCGCTGTCTTTGCGTCGGGTACGGCGTGAGGTTGCAGCCGCCAGCCGCGCAGCTGCGACTCCAGCACCAGGCGGTTCGTGGCGTTGTCGTCCACAACCAGTGCACGCATACCGGTGAGGAAGCCCGCGGCCGGCAAGGGGTCGGCGGACGGTGGTGCCACCGGTAACGGGATACGGAACCAGAAGACACTGCCTTCACCAGGCACGCTGTCCATTCCGATCTCACCGTTCATGGCTGTGGTCAGGCGGCTGCAAATTGCGAGCCCCAAGCCGGTTCCGCCATACCGGCGGGTGGTCGAGGCATCAGCCTGGGAAAATGATTCGAACAACCGTGCATGCTGCGTGGGCTCGATGCCGATTCCTGTATCCCGGACTTCGAAGTACACCATGGCAATCGATTCGGGCCGGGCGTCACGTGTTTCGGTCCTAATCCGGATGGCCACTTCTCCTGCGGCCGTGAACTTCACGGCGTTGGAAGCCAGGTTCAATAGGATCTGGCGGATCCGGCCCGAGTCTCCGATCAGCCTGCCGGGAAGGTCGGGCTCGCAATAGGCGATGAGCTCCAACCGCTTGGCCTGCGCCGGCTCGGCCAGCAGCCCTGCGACCTCTTCCACCAGGAGCCGGGGATCGAAGGGGCGCAGGTCCAGTTCAACCTTGCCCGCCTCGAGTTTGGAAAAATCAAGGATGTCATTGATCAAGGCCAGCAGCGCCTCGCCGGCGCCTTTGACTCCTTCCGCATACTGCTTCTGTGTCTCATCCAAAGCGGTGTCGAGCAAGAGGGCAGTCAGTCCCACAACACCATTCATCGGAGTCCGGATTTCGTGGCTCATGGTGGCCAGGAATTCGGACTTGAGCCTGCTTGCTTCCAGCGCGGCGGACCTTGCCGCTTTCAGCTCGTTTTCGGCGGCCCGGCGCCGGGTGATGTCCCTGGCGATGATGGCGATCCCTCGCAGGTCTCCATCTTTTTGGATCGGCGAGACCGTCATGGACACCGGAATGACAGACCCGTCCTTGCCTACGTGTTCGGTTTCAAAGTTCATCGCGTCGCGGCTCTCCCGGAGCCGACCGAACATCTCCTCCGTCCCGTCCGCGCTTCCCCCGGGCAGGAGCATGCGTATGTCGCGGCCGATGGCCTCCTCGGCAGGGTAGCCATACTGCCGCTCCGCACCGGGATTCCAGCTAATGATGGCTCCTTGCGGGGAGGTGCTCATGATGGCATCCGTGGAGGAATTCACAATCGCGCCCAAGCCCTCAAGCTCCGCAGTCCGTGAGGCTACTTCCCGTTCCAGCCCCGTAGTCAGAGTGATGTTCTGAACGACAATCAGCACCTGGCGGATCAGGATGAGGACGACCGTTGCCCTGGCCACCACCAGCAGGAACGGACCGAGTTCCTGAACATGCGGCCCGGCAACGACCACCAGCGCCACCATGATGGGGACGTAGGGGAGCAGTTCCAAGGCCAGAGCGAATGCCTTGCGCTCGGGCTGCGGCTTTTGCGCGTAGGGGACCAGTGGTGCAAGCGCAATCAGGAGGAAAGCACCGATCCACCCCAGTGCCAGGGGGGAACCTGTTACTCCAGTGACGCCGTCGAACGTGAGCCTGATGTAGGTGCTGTCGGTGATGGTGAGCGCGAGCAATCCGCCGCCGAAGCATAGCCAGGGGAGGCGTTCTCCTGGCTGCCGGCGCATGGCGAGCACCAGCACCAGGGATGTCATGACCACATCCACCACGGGGTAGGCCGAACTGACGAGCACCGTCAGGAAGTCACCTTCGGAGCTTAATGCCGGCCCGAGTGCCGTGTACCAGTTGACCGCCAGGACCGAGCCCGCGATCACCGAGGCATCAAGAGCTGCCCTGACCCAGCCCACCCTGGTGGTCCCGGCTGGCCGCTTGAAGCTGAACAGTGCGGCGGCGGCAGGTATGGAGTACGCGAGGAACAGGACGTCGGCGATCGAGGGAAACGGGTACGTGTTGTTGTTGGTGAGACCGAAGACCGTCCAGATCGCTTGGCCCCCAGCCCACGTAAAGGCGGCCACAGCCAGAAGGGACCACGCCCGGGCATTCTCACCCCTCCGGGCGGCCACGCTGCAGCTGAGACCGGCTGTCAGGGCGGCAGCAAGGATGCAAAAGTCACCTGTTACCTTGGCCTGCGCCGTTCCGTTGTTCCAGACGAAATATAACGCCAGCACCCCAAGGAGCATGGCAGTGAATACAACGAGCCCAACGACCCGGGCCATGCGTCCGCCGATCCGCCGTCGCGGTCTGAGGAGATCGTTCTGAGACACGTGGAGCCCTCCCAATAGAGCATCTCTCACCCGCACGAACCTGAGACCCGGGCCGCCCGAAGAGCCGGGCGGAGACGCACACTCAAAATATAGCTCTCAAGGCCACGCCAAGTGCTTCATGTGCCGGCTAATCGGCGATTCAGCCGAGGCCGAGCGTAGTGCATGGCAGGTGCGATACGGGTTCCTATCGTTAGTCTGGCTGACCGAGAAAAAGGCTCACGGTGGTCCCTTCACCAGGGTTACCTGAAATTTCCAGGCGCCCCTTGTGGGCTGCTGCGATGCGGGCACACGTCGCCAACCCCAACCCAGACCCGGGCGGATCCCCATCCCGGCGTAGACGGACCAGCGGCTCCACTACGCGGCTGCGGTCCCCTGGGGTGATTCCCTTACCGTTGTCCATCACCTGCACTACGGCGCCGGTACTGGTTGGCTGGCCTTGGACTCGAATCGCCGGACGAACTCCGGAACAGGCATAGGCGACCGCGTTTTGAATGAGATTTTGCAGCGCGGTGCGCATTTGTGCCTCGTCAGCATCGAAGGCAAAGTCCTCACATTCGATCACCGCACCCGCTTCACCTAACCCGAGGCTTAAGTCAGCCGTGACCTCCTCCACCAACTTTGCCAGCGAAAGCTGCTTCCTCTCCAGAGAGCCACCGATGGAGGCGAATGAGAGAAGTTCCTCAACCATGGACAGCATTCTGCGACCACTCGAACCTACTATTTCCAGGTACGCCGAGGTCTCGTTCGGAGGAGGGGCGGGGTCCGTGGACGCCAGTTCCACGTATCCAAGGATCGTCGTTAGAGGGGTACGGAGGTCGTGGCTGACCCTTCCGGTGAAGGCGGCCAGCCTCTCGTTACTCGCTGTTGCGGCACCCAAGGCGTCAGCGAGGTCGGCGTGCAGGGCTGTCACGCGGTGAGCGGCGAGGAGGCGAGTATGCAGGAGGAAGGGATCCAAGGGTTTGGTGACATAATCATCGGCTCCAGCCTCCATGCCGAGGAGGACATCCTCCCGGGAACCATGGGAGGTCACGAGCACCACGTATGTATAGGCGTCTCCGTCGGCGGAACGGATAGCGCGGCACAGACTTAGTCCATCCATCCCTGGCATCTGCAGGTCCGTTACTACCACGTGCGGGCGGCGCGTCTGGTACAGGTCCCACGCGGTATCGCCATCGGCGGCCGTGAAGCATTCATGCCCGGACTGTTCCACGGCAGCTTGGGCGACCAGCAAGGACCCGGGATCATCGTCGACGACGAGCACCTTTAGAGACTCCCCGGGTCTGCCCATGCGTCCTCCCCATTTCGCGCGACATTGTGGCCAGCAGGGTCACCGTATCTTCCAACAAAGCGACCGCGCGGATCACGAACACTGAAGTCAACGGACACGTCGGCCACGCCACGCCGGTAACGGCGGCTGTGCAGCCCCGTCCTGCCCGAGTCTAGTCGCGCCCAGCACGGAATTAGACTCCCGCGCTGAGGGTGTCCAGAACTGATTGGGCGAACTTACTCCTGACGCTTTTCAGGCCGGCGCCTCGCGGGCACAACGAATGCCGCGGACATCCGCGTAACGGTCACCGCCAATGGCAAATCGCCCCACGCACAGTTCAGGATTGAGAACGACGGCGCCACAGGGGTAACCCTGACTGTGACGGACGCTTACGGCGCTGGTTCCCAAACGGTCTCGCTCACACGGGGCGAGGACAAGGTGGTCGTTATCCCGGCCCAAGGCGGTTGGTATGACCTGACCGTCACCTCCGCCGCTGACCCGAAGCTTGTCCGGGTCCTGGCGGGCCGGCTGGAAAACGGGAGTCCGCTAACGAGCGATCCCCAGTTGGGTCGGTAACCGAACCCGCATCGGCGCCTAGCGCCGGTGTCGGCGCGGGCTGAGAGAGCTGTCCTCCACTTTGCCCTTGGGGTCTGAACAATTTGCAGTTACTATGCATATTGTTAGGTGAGTGTGATCTAGACCTCACTTATGGAACCCGAGGCGAAGGGGCCACGCGTTGATGCGAGCGGATGTGAACAGCGACTATTTCCTGCTTGATGATGAACTGACACCCAAGGAGCGGGGGCTGCGGGACACGGTCCGTTCCTACGTGGAATCGGACATCCTTCCGGTCATCAATGACTACTGGGAACGCGCGGAATTCCCTACCGAGGTGTTACCGGGGCTGGTCCGACTCGGGATTATCGGCGGCACGATCGAGGGATACGGCTGCCCGGGCTTGAGCCGCAGGGCGGCCGGAATCGTTGCCCGCGAGATAGCGCGCGGGGACGGTTCCATCAATACTTTCATCGGCGTTCATTCGTCCTTGGCCATGGGCGCGATCAATATGCTCGGCAATGAGGCTCAGCGCCAGCGCTGGCTGCCCTCCATGGCAATCCTGTCGAAAATCGGCGCGTTCGCGCTCACCGAACCGCTGCACGGCTCGGATTCGGTGGCCCTGGAAACCAGCGCCCGCCGGGAGGGTGACAGCTATGTCCTCAACGGACACAAGCGGTGGATCGGCAACGGATACATGGCTGACGTCGTCATCGTGTTCGCCCGCGATGATGCCGACGCCAAGGTGAAGGCGTTCGTGCTGGAAAGGGGCGACGACGGCGAGCACCCGGCCGGTTACAGGCCCACCGTGATCACGGGCAAGATCGGCAAGCGTGCAATACAGCAGGCTGACATTGTCCTCGACGGCGTGAGGGTCCCGGCCGAAAACCGGCTGGAGAACTGTGACTCATTCAAGGATGTCACCCGGGTTCTCACCGCGACTCGGGGCGGGGCCGCGTGGGAGGCGATGGGCCACGGCATGGCCGCCTACCAGATTGCCGCCCGTTATGCCCTGGAGCGGGAGCAGTTCGGCCGGCCGATCGGTTCGTTCCAGTTGGTGCAGAACAAGCTCGCCAACATGCTCAGCGAGCTGACAGCCATGCAGTTGATGTGCCACCGGATGGCCGAGCTTGCCGAAACCGGCCGGTTGACCAGCCCGATGGCTTCCATGGTGAAGATGTCCACGGCGCAGAAAGCCAAGTGGATATGCGCCGAGGCCCGCGACGTGCTGGCCGGCAACGGCATCCTGCTCGAACGGCATGTGGCCCGGCACATGACGGACATGGATGTCGTCAGCACCTACGAGGGAACTGACTCCATTCAATCCCTGCTGGTCGGCCGGGACATCACCGGCATCTCCGCATTCAAATAAGTACCTACAGAGGGGTCAGGGACATCATGACCGAACCAGCACACCGGATCGTCGCCGTCGACATCGTTGACGGCGTCGCACGAATCACCATGAACCACGGCCGGGTAAACGCATTAGGCCGGGAGTTGCGCGGGGCACTGAGCGATGCGCTCGAAAGGCTCGCCGGGGATCCAGCCGTCACTGCTGTCCTTTTGCTCGGCCAGCCCCAAGCATTCTCGGCCGGGGCGGACATTACCGAATTCAACAGCCCCGAATTTGGCACCCCCGGACGCGACAGCCGGCCCGCCGAACCGGATCTCGGGGAGCTGGTGGCGTTGGTCGAAGAGTTCCCGAAACCTGTCATCGCAGGAATCACCGGCGTAGCCTTGGGCGGGGGCCTGGAGCTGGCGATGGCCGCCCACGCCCGGATCGCCGCGCCGACGGCGCGCCTCGGCCTGCCGGAGATCACCCTTGGATTGCTGCCCGGAGCCGGCGGAACGGGGCGCCTGCCCCGCCTGGTTGGACCGGAACGTGCCCTGGAAATGATCCTCACCGGCAAACAAGTATCCGCCTCCGAAGCGCTCCGGGACGGCCTGGTCGATGCGCTGATCGACGATCCAGGCTCGCCGAAGACCGTGCGCTGGGCTGCCGATTTCGTGGCCACGCGCACAGCGGAGCGGACCCGTGACCGGGCCGGCAGAATTGCTGAGGCCGCGGCCACACCCGGGACCGTGAGGCGCCTGTCTGCGGACGCGCTGCGCAAGGCCAAGGACCCTTATGCTGCCCAGGCCGCGATTGAGGCTATGGCGACCAGTATCGAACAGTCGTTTGACCGCGGAGCGGACGTTGAGCGGACGAAGTTCGAGGAACGACTCAAGAGCCCTGAATCGGCAGCCCAGCGCCACCTCTTTACCGCTGAGCGGGCAGCGCGCAAACCCACTGATCTCAGTCCGGACGCGGCGAGGACCGTCCGGCGTGCAGGCGTCATCGGTGCCGGGACCATGGGCGGCGGGATCGCCATGGCCCTGGCAGGGGCGGCCATCCCCGTCACCGTTGTGGAGGCGGAACGATCCGCACTGGACCGCGGCCTGGCACAGATCGAGAAGAACCTTGCCATCTCGGTCTCCCGCGGCAGCCGGACCCAAGACGACGCAGCACGCCTGAAGTCGCTGATCACGGGCAGCCTGGACTACGCGGACCTCGCCGACGCCGACCTTGTCATTGAGGCAGCCTTCGAGGACCTGCAGGTCAAGCAGGAAATCTTCGCAACTCTGGACCGTCACGTGCGCCCCGACTGCGTCCTCGCCTCCAACACCTCCTACCTGAGCATCGACGGGATTGCAGCAGAAACGCGCCTTCCCGGCCGAATGCTGGGTCTGCACTTTTTCAGCCCGGCGAACGTGATGCCGCTGGTTGAGGTGGTCCGCGGAGCAGCGACCGACACTGCGGCGCTCGCCACAGGTTTCGCCACCGCCCGCCGGATGGGGAAGACACCCGTGGTCGTTCGCGTCTGCCATGGTTTCGTCGGGAACCGGATGCTTGAGGTGCGTTCGTTGCAGGCCGAGCAGCTGCTGCTCGAGGGTGCCCTGCCGGGCCAGGTGGACAGAGTCCTGAAAGGCTTCGGCTTCCGGATGGGGCCGTTTGAGATGGGTGACATGGCGGGTCTGGATATTGGTTGGCGGAGCCGCAAGGCCGAGGGTCGGACCGCACTGACCGCGGACGCGCTGTGTGAGGCCGGGCGGTTCGGGCAGAAGACCGGTGCGGGCTACTACGCGTACGCGGGCCGGGAAAGGCGTGATGATCCCGAGGTTGAGCAGCTCATCCTGGACATCTCACGGAACCTTGGCATATCCCGCCGGGAAATTTCAGACCGCGAAATCCTCGAACGGTTGCTCTTTCCAATGATCAACGAAGGCGCACGCATCCTCGATGAGGGAATCGCGGAGCGGGCTGGTGACATCGACGTCATCTGGGCCAAAGGCTACAACTGGCCCGCATACCGGGGCGGGCCCATGTGGTACGCCGGCCACGTCGGTACCGGCTACGTCGCGGAACGCCTGAGATTCTACGCGGAGCAGACCGTGGATGTAACGTTGCTGCCCGCCGGGTTCTTGGCCGAAGCCGCCCACGATGTGGGTTCGGCCGCGGGCCTGCGGGGATGACGACAGCTGTGGATGGACGAACCGCCCGCGCCCGGCGGACCCTCAGGATTATCAGTGACGCCCATATCGGGCTGATCAACGACGGGGAACTCAAACCGTCCGCCAAGCAGATCGCGGCCCGTGCAGGGGTCTCTGTCCGTGCGCTGTGGGACCACTACAAGGACATGGAAGCCCTCATGGCCAACACGGCCGCCCGCCAACTCACCGAACAGGACGAGGCTTTCAAGCCGGTGCCAGCGGGGCTGCCTCTCGCGGAACGTGTCGCGGCATACAGCTTGCAGCGCGCTGCGGTCCTGGAGGCCATCGCACCGCTTGCCCGTGCCGCCGATCTGCAGCGTCCGTTCTCCGCGGCGTTGCAACAGAACTTGCAGGAGAACCTTAAGCGGATCAGGAACGACGTCGAACGGTTGTTCGAAGTTGAACTGGCCGGGCTGGACCCGGCACGCCGAACGCGCATGGTCCTGTCGATCTGCGCGGCCGCGGACTGGGCGACCTGGAAGCTGCTGAGGGACTCCCTGGGGCAGTCCGTGGAACAGGCACGGGCTGTCGTCGAAAACACGTTGACCGCATTGCTCGATGGTCCGACAATCGGGCCCGACAACACGAGAAAGCAGAACCCATGACCGCTTTATCGCTCGCCTCCATTCTCGCCGAATCGGCCCGCAAATACCCGGACAAGACCGCCGTCATAAGCGGCGGCCAGTCGTACACCTATTCGCGGCTGTGGCAGCACGCCCGCAGCTACGCCGGGCAGCTCCAGCAAGCCGGAATCGGACCGGGCGACGTCGTGGCGCTCATGTCCCCGAACGTCGTAGAGTTCCCCACCGCCTACTATGGCGTGCAGGCTGCCGGCGGAGTCGTGGTCCCCGTGCACCTGCTGCTGACCGTCGAGGAAGTCATCCATGTGCTCCGCGACAGCGGCGCCAAAATCCTCGTCTGCCACGCCGCGTTCCTCGCAATCGGGCGGCAGGCGGCCGAGGAGACCGGAATCCCGGTGCTGCTCGTGGGCCCCGTGCCCGAGGGAGAAGACAACGTGTCCCGCCTCCGCTCCGATGGCGACCGCGAATTGGGCAGCTACGTTACCCGGGAGGCGGAGGATCCGGCTGTCATCTTCTACACCTCCGGCACAACGGGCCGGCCCAAAGGCGCCGTCCTGACGCACCTGAACATGGTCATGAACGCGACCGTATCGGCCGTGGACGCCAACGACGTGCGTACCAGCGACATCGCACTCGGTTGCCTTCCGCTGTTCCACGTCTTCGGACAAACAGCCAGCATGAACGCACTGTTCCGGCTCGGCGGCACTCTCGTTCTGTTGCCACGGTTCACCGGCGAGGCAGCGCTGGAGCTGATGGCCGCCCACGATGTGAACGTCTTCCACGGCGTCCCCACCATGTACATGCAGCTGCTTAGCGCCGCCGAAGGCAGACCTGAACTGCCGTCACTGCGGCTGTGCGTCTCTGGGGGCGCAGCGCTGCCCCTGGCCGTCATGGAAAAGTTCAATTCCACGTTCAACGCCACCATCTATGAAGGCTACGGACTGTCCGAAACATCCCCGGTGGTCAGCACCAATACCCCGCACTCAGGCGTCCGGCCCGGAAGCGTCGGACAGGCCATCTGGGGTGTGGAGGTCCAGATCGGCGATCACCGGGTACCCGAACGAGTGGTTCCCGTGCCAACCGGTGAGCTCGGAGAGATCTTGGTCCGCGGCCACAACGTCTTCGCCGGCTACCTCAACAACCCGCAAGCCACGCAGCAAGCAATGGTGGAGGGCTGGTTCCGTACCGGGGACCTCGGAACCATGGACGAGGACGGGTTCATCTATGTAGTCGACCGGACCAAGGACGTCATCATCCGCTCGGGCTACAACGTCTACCCGCGGGAGGTCGAAGAGGTCCTCTCCCGTCACCCCGCGATCGCCCAGGTCGCCGTCATCGGCATCCCGGACGAGTTGCGGGGCGAGGAAGTGTGCGCGGTCGTTGTCCTGGATCCTGCCCACGCGGACAACGCACCCAGCGCGCAGGACATCATCGACTGGAGCCAAGAGCACCTTGCCAAATACAAATACCCCCGCCACATCCGGTTCGTCGGCGAGTTTCCTTTGGGCCCCAGCCACAAAGTGCTCAAAAGGGAACTGCGCCGGACTGTGGGCCTCGGCGAACAAAACCAGGCCTGAAGGACCGCAGCCACACCCGCCTTGAAGCCGGAGCGTCGGGCGCTTGAGGAACTTTGGGAAGAAACCGGCCTGGGTGGGGCAAATCTCCTCGATCTCAGGGCTGGAACTGTTCAGCGGCTCAGCACCGTTTCGCCTGCGGCCTTCGGTCGGGCGTGCTGATGAGTATCCTGCCTTCACGCGGGCCTTGCCGGGCGTCCGACGTTTGGAGTTCTTGGGGCATGAAGCGGCCGCCCGATATGGAACTGGCACCCTGAAGAACCGATCGCTCGCCACTCCGCAAGAAGTCTTGAAAAGCGTTTCACTGAAAAGCTATGTGTTCGCGTGCTGGAATGGCACGATAGCGGTTGTCAGGAGACTGATCATTCATTTGGGGGATGTTGGGGATCCATGGGGCAGGACAGCCAGGATAGCGACACGAGCACGTCAGCAACGCGGCCACTTAGGGCTGGTTTGGATGCCTGAGGAGCGGCTTGGCTTCCGGCGCCATCAGAGTGTTTTGCCGGGGCGGCTGGGACACTGGCTGCTGGTTTTGATCGGACTCGAAGCCGGGGTGGCCGTGTCGATCAGTGTTCCTCATCTCTTTGGGGATGAACCGTGGATGGTTTTTGACGATTCCTCGTGGGTTCTGTACCTTCTGGCGCTGGCACTCATTCCCGTCGTCCTCTGGGCGGCCTGGGCTCTCGTGCGCCAGCAGCAGCGGGAGCGGGGTGAAGCATTCCGAATGGCACGGCTGATCGATACGATGTCGACCGCGAGCCGGGAATGGTTGTGGGCTACCGGGCCAGACGGGCGGTTTATCTTTTGCAGTCCGGCGTGCCGGGATTTGACCGGGTATGATTCTGCCGAGCTGGTGGGCCTGCACTTCAGCCTGGTGATTGCTGGTGATGACTTGGCCGCGGCGGTGCGAGATAGGGTTGCCAGTGAGTCTGAGGACGGCTCATGGTCCGGCCTTGAATCAGTTTGCCGGCGGAAGAATGGCACCACCGTTGTTGTAGAGGTTTCCGGCAGCCCGTTGCGCGACAGCGCGGGGAACGCTGTTGGATTCGAAGGATGGTCACGTCCCGCTGAGTGGTGGAGTTTCTCGACCCCGTGCGGGTCAGCTGGTTT
>NZ_JARVTA010000036.1:0-46676 GCF_030208915.1 Arthrobacter sp. efr-133-TYG-104 | reverse complement strand
CACCTTGGCAAGGTGGTGCTCTACCAGCTGAGCTACGTCCGCACATGTTGTTTGCTGGAAAACCGGCACTCAACAACAAACAAGTTTCCTTGTTCTGGTGGGCGATACTGGGATCGAACCAGTGACCTCTTCCGTGTCAGGGAAGCGCGCTACCGCTGCGCCAATCGCCCATTCTCCCGACGTGAGCCGGAAGGCATGGATTAACCGAGGTGGGTACGGGATTCGAACCCGTGTAAACGGCTTTGCAGGCCGCTGCCTCGCCTCTCGGCCAACCCACCGTGTAAGCAGATTCCGGGGAATTCGTGCCTTGACAGTGCCTTGCGAGCGGACGACGAGATTCGAACTCGCGACATCCACCTTGGCAAGGTGGTGCTCTACCAGCTGAGCTACGTCCGCAGTGCCGTTTCGGCGGGCAGCCCAGTGGGCATTCCGTCGCTTTCCGACGAGTAAAAACTCTATAGGAGGTTGCATCAAACTCCAAATCGCACGGGATTTTGGGGTGGACGGAAGTGGTGCGACGGCGGCAAATGGCGCGTATTCACGCGGTTCCCGCGAGTTTCATCATTGTAATTTCACCGATGTTGTTCAGTGGTGGCGTCTAGTCACCATTGGCTATCTGGGTGGTTTTGCATTCGGGCCTGTGTCCGTTAGTCTTCTATATGCACCTGGGCCTTGAGGCCGGATGTGCCGAAAGGCTGGTGCACAGGGGCGATTGGCGCAGTGGTAGCGCGCTTCGTTCACACCGAAGAGGTCACTGGTTCGAACCCAGTATCGCCCACCATCGGAGAGCCTGTCCGGACTGGAATACCTGGTATCGCAGTCCGGACAGGTTTTCCTTTTTAACTCCTTTTTAGCTTTCAGCTCGTTCTTAGCGCAGGATTTCCTTTCAGCCTCAGTACTTTTACGTCACGATGTCCGCATACGCTGCACATGCTGAGCGTGAGCGAACAAGAAGCCCAAACAGCTGGTCCTGTCCCTCTGCCGTATGCGGTGCCCGCTGACCTCGCCGCCAAGGCCCCCATCCTGGCGGCAAAACTCGAAAACCTGCCGGCCGGACAACTACTCATGCTCTTCCCGCCGGAGAATTCTGTCGGTGCCATGTGACACAGTCTTTGTATGACTGCTCCACTGCTTGCCCACGCTACTGACTACGGACGAATGTATGCCCGCTCCACCACTGAGCAATTCTCGGTCCCTTCCATCACCACCGTCATAGGACAACAGGCCCACGCGCTTGACGGGTGGTTCAGTTACATGGGTGCGAGCAGTCTTGCTGCTGATCCCGAACTTCCGGCGCTTCTTGGCAGCCCTGCCAGGATCCGTCAGGCCGTCAACAAAGCAGCGAAGGCTGCGGAGGCATACCGTGACCAAGCTGCTGCGCGGGGAGACCGCGTCCACACCTACTGCGAGCAAGTAGCACTGAGGGCCCTTGGCCTTCCCCACCGGATGCAAGATTGCCGGGAAGAGCTTGCCGCACACGGTGAGCAAGCCTTCGCCGCAAGGTTTGATGAATGGTGGGAGCTTTACCGGGTGGAACCGCTGGCACCGGAAATAACCGTATGGAATAAGACTGTTGGCTACGCGGGCACGCTGGACCTCGTGGCAAGGATCAACGGCCGGATCTGCCTGATCGATTACAAGACCAAGGGAACAACCCGTGAGGGCACCGTGAAGGCCTTGGACGACAAAGTCGTCATGCAGCTTGTCGCCGGGATGAAGGCGGAGGAGAGCTTGGTTGACCCCATTGCCGGCCAGTGGGAGCCCTGGGCGTATGGGGATAATCCCATGCTGCTTGCCGTTGCCATCGGGGAAACGGAGGTCCGGCCCCAACGTGCAAACCCTGAGATCCTCAAGCATCACTGGTGGAAGTTCTGCGCCCTCCGCCGCGTCTGGGAAATGAATGCGGATGTGGTGGCCGCTGGGCAGGCACTGCTGCCGGTCGCGCCGCCGGTCTACTCTGCGGCTAATCCGGCACCCGTGGACAGCGCCCGCCTCGTGTCCTCCACTAAACTGGCTTAGGCTCCGCAAGACCCGCGGCCTGCTTTGACGATCGTGAGGACTGACAGTACATGGCAATTTTGAGTATCAGAATCATTGGGGATCCGGTGTTGCGCACCGTGGCTGATCCCGTCACTGATTTCGGTCCCGAGCTTGCCAAGCTGGTATCAGACATGACAGAAACCATGGAGGACGTGGACGGCGCAGGCCTGGCCGCTCCCCAAGTCGGGGTGAGCAAGCGCGTCTTCACCTACCGGATCGGTGGAGTGGAGGGGCACATCATCAACCCCGTGCTCGAAAACAGCGAGGATTTCCAGCCCGACCAGGTTGAAGGTTGCCTCTCGATCCCCGGACTGGGATTCCCTGTCCGCCGATACCGGAGCACACGGGTAACCGGGGTGGACCTGCACGGCAATCCGGTGTCGGTGGAGGCTGAAGGGATGCTTGCACGCTGTTTCCAGCACGAGACAGACCACCTGGACGGAATCTTGTACACGGATCGGTTGGAGGGGGAGGACCGCAAGACCGCCCTGCGCGCCATCCGCCATGCAAACTATCACGCCATCACCGAGCAGACGGCCACCAAGCGGGCCGGTACCGTGGGCTCCAGCTTCGGTGGCGGCAGCTTCGGGGTTCCCGAGTGAGGGTACTTTTTGCCGGGACTCCCGCCGTCGCGGTTCCGGCGCTGAACGCACTGGTGAAGGCAGGGTTCGACGTCGTAGCTGTCCTGACCCGACCGGACGCGCCCGTGGGGCGCAAGCGGACCATGACGCCCTCTCCCGTAGCAGCGCGTGCAGAGGAACTCGGCATTGAGGTCATCCGGGCAGCAAAGGTGGATGCAGAGACCACCGAACGCATCTCAGACTTTGCCCCGGATGTCGCGGCCATTGTTGCCTACGGCGGAATTGTTCCCCCGGCTGCGTTGGCAGTACCCCGGCATGGTTGGGTCAACCTGCATTTTTCCCTCCTTCCGGCATGGCGCGGCGCCGCTCCGGTGCAGCGTTCCATCATTGCCGGCGACGACATCACCGGCGCGGCAACTTTCCAACTCGAAAAAGGCCTTGATACGGGGCCTGTCTTTGGCACCCTCACCGAAACGGTTCACCCGGAGGACACCGCCGGGCAGCTTCTCGAACGGCTTTCGGACAGCGGCGCAGTCCTTCTGAGCCAGACGCTCTCCGCGATCGATGCTGGACGAGCCGTTGCCCAACCGCAAGCGGGGGAGGTGTCCTTGGCTCCCAAACTGACGCTGGAGGACGGGCGCTTGGACTGGCAGCAGCCTGCCCTGGCACTGAATCGACGGGCTCGGGGCGTAACCCCGGAGCCTGGAGCTTGGACCACGTTGGAGGGCCAAAGGGTCAAACTTGAACCAGTTCGGCTAAGACCCGACGTCAAGGACCTTGCACCAGGAACCATCAAGGTGGACGCAGGCACGGTCCTGGTGGGCACTGGATCCCATGCAGTAGAGCTGGGCCGGATTCAGCCGGCCGGTAAGAAAATGATGTCGTCGGCCGACTGGGCCCGTGGCTTGGCAGCACCCGAGAGAGTGGTATTCGAATGAACGAGTCCGGCCGTCGTGGGCCCAGCAGCAGTGGCAACCGGGACGAACGTGGCAACCGGGATGCCGCTGGCAACAGCAGGCGGAACGCCCAAGGCCGGGAGCGTAACAGGGGCCCGCAGCGTGGCTTCTCGAACAACGCCCCGTCCCAGCGCACGCGTAGGGCAGATCCGGCCCGCCTGGTGGCTTTCGAAGTCCTCCGTGCCGTGGCCTCTGAGGACGCCTACGCAAACCTTGTTCTTCCCGCCCGGATCCGCGAGCACCGCCTCGACCGCCGGGATGCAGGATTTGCTACGGAGCTAAGCTATGGCGCCCTGCGGGGACAGGGTACGTACGATGCCATCCTGGCCCGTTGCGTTGACCGGCCGCTTGACCAGTTGGACCCCGCAGTTCTCGATGCGCTGCGGATCGGTGTCCACCAGATACTCTCCATGCGGGTCCCGGCCCACGCCGCCTTGGACCAAACCGTTGGTTTGGCGCGCGCAGTTATCGGAGCAGGCCCGTCCGCGCTCATTAATGCTGTTCTCCGTAAAGTCACGGCCCATACGTTCGACGAATGGCTCGGCATCCTGCTCCACGATGAAACGGATGAGACCAAAATCGCCGCCCTGCGCCATGCGCACCCCGAATGGATCGTGCGGGCGTTGCGCCAATCGTTGGTTAACCATGGACGTCCTAAAGCCGAGATTGACTCCTTGCTGGAGGCCGATAACGCTGCGCCCGTGGTGAACCTCGTGGCGTTGCCCGGGCTGGGCGACCTTGAGGAAGCCTTCGAGAACGGCGCCACTCCGGGTGAGCTCGTGGAAGATTCGGCACTCTCGGCCGGCGGTGACCTGGGTCGCTTCGAGTCGGTCCGGCGCGGGACCACGCGCGTTCAGGATGTCGGATCGCAACTCGTGGCGCGCGCCTTGGCTGGCATCAGCCTCGAGGGTGCCACACAGGGCGGGGAACGGTGGCTGGACCTGTGTGCGGGGCCGGGCGGAAAGGCGGCGCTCCTTGCAGCTTTGGCGTACCGCGAGGGCGCGACGCTCTTGGCGAACGAACCTGCGCCGCATCGAGCAAAACTGGTTCAACAAGCACTCTCGGCTGTGCCGGAGGAGGCATGGGCGGTGCGGACCGGTGACGGGCGGCAGGTCGGCGTCGAGCAGCCGGAATCCTTCGACCGCGTGCTGGTGGACGTGCCCTGCAGCGGCCTCGGGGCCCTGCGTCGGCGCCCGGAGTCGAGGTGGCGCCGGACGCCGAAGGACATTGCCGACCTCGGCCCATTGCAGCGTGAGCTGTTGAATTCCGCTGTTGACGCCGTCAAGCCCGGCGGGGTGGTTGCCTACGTGACGTGCTCTCCGCACCCGGCTGAAACAACCACTGTGGTGGGCGACGTCCTCGCGAAGCGGGCGGACCTGGAACTGCTGGATGCAGGACGAGCACTTGACCATGTCAGCCTCACAGGTAACTTGGGGGCCGGACACGAGCTCATGGCCCAACTGTGGCCCCATGTGCACCAAACAGATGCAATGTTCATGGCCATTATCCGAAAGAAGTCCTAACCGCAGAACGCCTTCTGCGGGGTCCGCGGCGCGGGCCGCGGCCGCCGTCGCTCCCGAAACCATTTACCTGAAGGGCCTGCCTTGTCCCAGTGCTGTATCAACCCGAGCATCCTGTCCGCGGACTTCGTCAACCTTGAGTCGGAACTGCAGCGGATCAGCAATGCCGATGCTGTCCACGTGGACGTCATGGACAACCATTTCGTGCCCAACCTGACCCTTGGCCTGCCCGTGGTTCAGCGGATACAAGCGGTCAGCCCGGTTCCGTTGGATGTCCACCTCATGATTTCCGACGCCGACCGCTGGGCGCCTGCCTACGCGGACGCCGGCGTCGCTTCCGTCACGTTCCATGCAGAAGCGGCCATGGCACCGGTCAAGTTGGCCCGTGAGCTCCGGGCCCGGGGATCCAAGGCAGGGATGGCGCTGCGGCCGGCCACTGCGGTGGAGCCGTACTTGGACATGCTCGGTGAGCTGGACATGCTGCTCATCATGACAGTTGAACCGGGTTTTGGCGGCCAGTCATTCCTGGACATGACCTTGCCCAAGATCCGGCGTGCACGCGCTGCGGTTGAGGGCTCGGGGATTGGCGTGGCCATACAGGTTGATGGCGGCATCACGGAGGAGACCATCACCCGCGCCGCAGAGGCAGGCGCCAACGTATTTGTTGCGGGCTCGGCCGTCTATGGTCACCAGGACCCGGCGATGGCGATCGAGCGGCTCCGCGCAGCAGGGCAAGCTGCCATCGCGCAAAGCGCCTGACCGGCGCCGCCACACATGTTACGCAGATCGCCGGGAATAGCCTGGCCGCGTTGGCAGTTGTGGCAGAATAGCAAAACACATACGTGCTCCGGGGTCGGTGTAAGTCCGAACCGGCGGTTATAGTCCGCGACCCGCGAGCCATCGGATTCCAAGTGATTGGAAGCCGACGGCGGACGGTTGAACCGGTGGAATTCCGGTACCGACAGTTAAAGTCTGGATGGGAGAAGCACGTACAGTCATGCTGTGGGCGCCCGTTGCGGGCGCTCCCGCAGTGCGCTGTCGTACACCCCCGGAGTCATCGCGGCTTACTGGGAAGGAACGGCATGGATTTTCTGCGATGGCTCTTCGAAGCACAGATTCCCATTGGGGGATCTGCGCTTGTTCTACGCGAAGTGCTTGGAAACATTTTTGGGCTCCTCAGCGCCCTTGGCGGTATGCGCCGTAAAGTCTGGGCTTGGCCCGTTGGCATTATTGGCAACGGCCTCCTGCTCACCGTGTTTCTCGGAAACATCTTTGGTGCTGCCACGCCAGCAACCCTGTGGGGCCAGGCTGCGCGGCAGGTCATGTTCATCGGGGTCGCCGGCTACGGCTGGTACCGGTGGCGCCAAGCACGCATCTCCGGCTCGGAAGGGCAAGCAATCGTCCCCGGTTGGGCGGGCAACAACGTCCGCATCGCCTTGGCGGGTGCCATGATCGCAGGCACGGCCGCGCTGACCCCGCTGTTCGGCGCCCTCGGTTCGTACCCGCCAGTCTGGGCAGATGCGTGGACTTTCATGGGTTCCCTGCTTGCCACCTACGGAATGGCCCGTGGATGGACTGAGTTCTGGCTCATCTGGGTTGCCGTTGACATTGTCGGGGTTCCCCTGCTGTTCAGCGCCGGCTACTACGCCAGCGCCGTCATGTATCTGTTCTACGGGTTCTTCACCCTCGCCGGGTTCTTTGTTTGGTGGCGGGCCGACAAACGCGAACACCGGTCTGTCGGTGCCGCCGCGGTGACGGTCGGAGCCGCCCTATGAATGCTGCCGACACCGCATACACCTCCGCTGAGCGTGCTGCCATGGGTTCAGCGCTGACCGCGGCCTTGCGCGGACCGCGCGGTGGAAACCCCTTGGTGGGCGCCGTGATTTTGAGCCCCAGCGGAGAGCCTCTGGCTACCGGTTACCATAGGGGCGCGGGTACGGCCCACGCAGAGGCTGACGCCATTTTTGAGGCAGCACGCCAAGGCATCGACGTCCGGGGAACCACCATGGTGGTCACCTTGGAGCCTTGCAACCACGTGGGCCGGACGAATCCTTGCGCGCAGGCCATCATCGGTGCCGGAATCGCGCGGGTTGTCTACGCCGTCGACGATCCCCACGACCCGGCCGCTGGTGGTGCGCGCACTCTGCGCGCCGCCGGAATCGACGTCCGATCGGGGCTGGAAGCGATCGAGGCCACGAATCTCAATCGCGAGTGGTTCGACGCCGTGGCCGCTAATCGCCCGTTCGTCACCTTGCACATTGCCCAGACGTTGGACAGCCGTATAGCCGCCGGCGATGGCACCAGCCAGTGGATCTCCAGCCCGGAGTCACTGGCTGATAATCATGGGTTGAGAGGCCTGATCGACGCGATCCTGGTGGGGACCGGGACGGTCCTTGCGGACAACCCCAGGCTTACCGCGCGCGAACCTGACGGCGGCCTGTCCGCCCGCCAGCCACTGCGGGCCGTCATGGGTTTGCGGGACGTTCCCCCGGATGCAGCCGTGCGCGGCGATGACGGCCGTTTCCGCCATCTGCCCACCCGGGATCCGGCGGAGGCCCTCAGCACCCTCTTCGCCGACGGCGTACGCCACGTCATGGTGGAAGGCGGCTCTAGTATCCTGAGTACTTTCCTGGCCGCAGGGCTGGTGGACGAGTTGATCGTCTACTTGGCTCCCACCCTGCTGGGCTCCGGGACTCCTGCCCTGAACGACCTTGGCATCTCCACGCTTGCTGATGCGCAGCACTGGTCCTGGGACGAAGCAGGAGGCGGGTCCGTCCGCACGCTTGGCAACGACCTTCGGCTCCATCTTCGACCCAACCACAGGGCCGCCACCCCACCAAAGAATTCCGTTCCGGGCGTTGAAGCTGCGGAACCTGTCACAGGAGGACACTGATGTTTACGGGAATTGTTGCCGAACAGGGCACCGTTGTGGGCATTGAGCACGACGGCGAGGCCAGCGCCACCTTGCGCCTGAAGGCGCCCACGACCACGGACGGTCTCGGCTTGGGTGGGTCCATCGCCGTCAACGGTGTGTGCCTCACGGCGACGCAGATAGACGGGCAGGACCTCAGCGTCGATGTCATGGGTGAGACGCTCGTGCGGACCACCATCGGTGAACTCGCCCCAGGTGACAGTGTGAACCTGGAACGCTGCGTCCAGGCGGGCGGGCGCTTGGACGGCCATGTGGTGCAGGGACACGTCGACGGCGTCGGGCAGCTTGTGGAGCGGGAGGCGCTGGGAAACTGGGATCGCCTACGGTTCGCCGTGCCCCCCAACCTTGCCCGGTACATCGCCGAGAAAGGATCGATCGCCGTCGACGGTGTATCCCTGACCGTTACCGCCGTCAGCGCAGCATCCGAGCCTGACCCGTGGTTTGAAGTTGGACTGATTCCCACCACGCTCGAGGAGACGGGCCTGGGCGCCAAGACGGTAGGAGGGCGTGTGAACCTCGAGGTTGACGTGCTCGCCAAGTACACCGAGAGGCTCTTGTCTTTTGCTCCGCAGGGAGACGCTCGATGAGCGCCATCACCACCCCGAGTGCGCTGGGTGCGCAGCGTCCCGGGCTCGACCCCGTGGAAGACGCGTTGGCGGCCATGGCTGCGGGCCGGCCCGTCATCGTTGTGGACAACGAAGACCGGGAGAACGAGGGCGACATCATCTTCGCCGCCGAACATGCCACGCCTGCCCTCATGGGGTGGACAATCCGTTATTCCTCCGGTGTGATCTGCGTCCCGCTGTCAGGCGAGCGGGCGGACGCCTTGGACCTGCCGCCCATGGTGGCCGTGAACCAGGACGCCAAGGGAACCGCCTACACAGTCTCTTGTGATGCTGCAGACGGCGTGAGCACCGGAATTTCGGCCACGGACCGGGCCCTGACGGCAAGGATTCTGGCCGATCCGGACAGCAGTCCTGCATCAATTACCCGTCCCGGGCATATTTTCCCGCTCCGAGCCGTTAATGGTGGAGTGCGTGAACGTCCAGGACACACGGAAGCTGCCGTGGACTTGTGTCGTCTTGCCGGGCTTGCTCCGGTGGGTGTGATCGCTGAGTTGGTACATGATGACGGTGAAATGATGCGCTTGGATAGCCTGCGTGCCTTTGCCGCCGAACACGACTGCCCCCTCATCTCCATCGAGGACCTGGTGTCGTACGTTGAGGCGGTAGAGTCCCAGACGGCACATCTTTCACGGGCAGACGAGGAGAAGCGATGACCGCAACCACAGCACGCAGCAGCGACCACACGGACCCTGCGCCCCAGGCGGTAAGCGGCGGCCCCGTCGTTCAGTTGCCCACGGCGTTCGGCAACTTCGTGGCGCAGGCATGGACGGATCATGAGACGGGCCACGAGCACTTGGCAGTGAGCTCGCCCAATCCGCCCAAGGGCGGCAAAGCTCCCTTGGTAAGGCTGCATTCGGAGTGCCTGACGGGTGATGTCTTCGGCTCCTACCGCTGCGACTGCGGCGAGCAATTGGCCTTTGCCTTGGAACTGATCCACGCCGAGGGCGGCACCTTGCTGTACCTCCGCGGGCAGGAAGGACGGGGCATTGGCCTCGCCAACAAAATCAAGGCGTACGCGCTGCAGGAGGCCGGCTTCGATACCGTCGAGGCCAATGAGCAACTGGGCCTCCCCGTCGATGCGCGGTCCTACACCGCGGCCGCGCAGATCCTTGCGGAGATGGGCCTGCACGAGGTCCGGCTGCTGAGTAACAACCCGGATAAGCAGGACCGCTTGGCCCAAGCCGGGGTCACGGTTGTGGAGATGGTTCCCACCGAGGTTCCTTCCCGGGAACAGAATTTGCGTTACCTCCAAACCAAGAAGGACCGCATGGACCACCTGCTGACCTTGGACACCGCTCCAGTCGGCAACGGCAAGGCGCCGGCTGTCCGCCCCTTCGATACCCAACACGACTGAACGGATCCACAACCCAATGAGCGGACACGGCGCGCCCACTATCGACCTGAGCACCCTCAACCCGGAGGAAACATCGCAGCTTCGGCTGGCCATCGTGGCGGCAAGCTGGCATACCCAAATCATGGATGGATTGGTGGACGGCGCTTTGCGCGCGGCGAAGGAAGCCGGCATCGCCGAGCCTACGCTGCTGCGGGTTCCAGGCAGCTTCGAGCTCCCTGTCGCCGCCGCACGCCTGGCCCAGCACTTCGACGCCGTCGTGGCTCTTGGTGTGGTCATCCGCGGCGGAACACCGCATTTTGACTACGTCTGCCAAGCCGCGACGTCGGGCCTTACGGACGTCAGCGTTCGCACCGGCGTCCCGGTGGGCTTCGGCGTCCTGACGTGCGACGACGAACAGCAGGGCCTGGACCGTGCCGGTCTTCCCGGTTCCAAGGAAGACAAGGGCCATGAGGCTGTGACGGCCGCCCTTGCCACGGCTGTGACCCTGAAGCAGTACAGCTAAGACGAAGGGATGTGAGTGTGTTCTCACTCACATCCCTTTCGTCATGCAGGGCCCCAACACGCGGGCAGCGGCCCGGAGCAAGTAGTCTGGAGGGCGTGAAGAATTTCGAGACGCTGTTCGCAGAACTGAGTGAGAAAGCAGCGACCCGCCCGGCAGGCTCGCGTACTGTGGCCGAACTGGACTCCGGAATCCACGGCATCGGCAAAAAGGTGGTCGAAGAGGCCGCCGAAGTCTGGATGGCCGCCGAGTACGAATCCGATGAAGCAGCTGCCGAGGAAATTTCCCAGCTCCTTTATCACCTGCAGGTGCTCATGCTCGCCAAGGGCCTCAGCCTGGAGGACGTTTACAAGCATCTCTAGCCACGCCACTCCGCTCACAGCATGCGGTGTCTGTTGCGTGGCCAAGGTGCCTGAAACCTCCCCTCCTAAAGAAAGCCAGTCCAATGCTCCGTGTAGCAGTCCCCAACAAGGGATCCTTGTCAGAAGCAGCCTCCGCCATGCTTTCCGAGGCCGGCTACCGCCAGCGCCGTGACTCCCGCGAGCTGGTCATGGTTGATCCTGACAACGATATTGAATTCTTTTTCCTCCGCCCCCGCGATATTGCCGTTTATGTAGGGCAGGGCACCTTGGACGTCGGCATCACAGGCAGGGACCTCCTTCTGGATGCCCAGGTGGAAGCCGAAGAGTTGCTTCCGCTGGGCTTCGCTGCCTCGACGTTCCGCTTCGCCGGTCCCGTAGGTGACTTCACCGCCGTCGAACAGCTTGAAGGCAAGCGGCTGGCCACCAGCTACGACGGGCTCCTGCGCGACTACCTCGGTGAGCGTGGCGTCAACGCAACAGTGGTCCGGCTTGACGGTGCTGTGGAATCTTCCGTGCGGCTGGGCGTCGCCGATGCGATCGCCGACGTCGTTGAAACCGGCAACACGCTCAAGGCCGCGGGCATGGAAATCTTCGGCGAGCCCATCCTCAAATCCGAGGCAGTACTGATTCGCCGCACCGGTTCAGGGGGCGCTGCCAATGGCACCGCCAAGGAGATCGACATCCTGATCCGCCGCCTGCAGGGTGTGCTGGTGGCACGCCAATACGTCCTGATGGATTACGACATCCGCAAGGACCTCGTTGAAGATGCTGCCGCACTGACCCCCGGACTTGAATCGCCCACCGTTTCGCCGCTGCGCGATTCGGAGTGGGTGGCCGTCCGGTCGATGGTTCCCAAGAGGGAAACCAACCGCATCATGGACGAGCTGTACGACCTTGGGGCGCGCGCCATCCTGGTCAGCAGCATCCACGCCTGCCGCATCTGATCCACTGATCGGATCAGTGTATTGGTCGAGCAGAGCCCAGCAGAATTGAGGAGCAGCACATGGCTGTAGCCGTACGCGTCATTCCCTGCCTGGATGTCGACGCCGGTCGCGTCGTCAAGGGAGTCAACTTCGAAGGGCTGCGCGACGCCGGTGACCCGGTGGAACTGGCCCATCGTTACGATAACGGCGGCGCCGACGAGCTGACGTTCCTGGACGTCACGGCGTCTTCCGGCAACCGCGAAACCACGTTCGACGTCGTCCGCCGCACCGCCGAGGAAGTTTTCATCCCCCTGACCGTGGGTGGAGGTGTTCGTGGCGTGGCGGAGGTGGACAAGCTCTTGCGCTTCGGCGCCGACAAGGCCTCCATCAACACCGCGGCAGTTGCGCGGCCAGAGGTCATCGACGAGATCACCCGCCACTTCGGTTCCCAGGTGCTGGTGCTCTCCGTGGATGCGCGCCGGACCCGGGCAGGTGATGTCCCGACGTCGTCTGGCTTTGAGGTGACAACGCACGGTGGCCGGACCGGTACCGGGATTGACGCCATTGAGTGGGCCAAAGAAGCCGCGGATCGGGGAGTGGGGGAGATCCTCCTCAATTCCATCGACGCCGATGGCACCAAGGACGGGTTCGACCTTGAGCTCATCAAGAAGGTCCGGGCGTCGGTCAACATTCCGATCATCGCCTCGGGCGGGGCTGGCGTGCCGGCCCATTTTCCGCCGGCGGTGCAAGCAGGGGCCGACGCCGTGCTGGCAGCGTCCGTCTTCCACTTTGGCCCTGACGACATGATCGCCCAGGTCAAGGCCGCGATACGGGCGGCCGGATTCGAAGTCCGCTAGTCAGAGGCCGATGTCAGCGGTTTGCAAAAGCGCGACGGCGTCCGGCTGGCCTTCGAAGGTGACGAGGGCCTGGCCGGTACGCCCGTGGGCGTGCATCAGCAGCTCCCCGGGTTCGCCGACAATCGCCACGGAAACCGGAGCGCGTTTGGCTACGTGCCGGGGGCCGCTGGGGCGGACAAGCACAATCCCCAAATCGACGCCGCGGTAAAGGAAAGCTGCGCGTTTGATCAGGTCGTCCCACAGGGCGTCCGAGTACGCTTCATCCAGCGCCCGGGGAGCCCAGCGATCACCTGCGCGCCGGATGTCTTCGGTATGCACAAAGTATTCAATGAGGTTGGACGTCTCATCCAACGCTTTGATCTTCATGGGTGACAGGGCAGGGGGCCCGGCCCGGAAGGTCTTGATCAACCGGGCGTAGGCGTCCGGGCTTTCCAGCTTGGCTGCGAGCTTGGACGTTGCCTTTTCCGATGCCTTACCCAAGCGCGGGATCATCAGGCCGACGCCGACCGCGATCTTCCGCTCCCGCAGGTACAAGTGTGCAGCGAGGTCCCGCGTGCGCCACCCTGCGCAGAGCGTGGGGGAGTCAGGTCCGGCCGCCAGCAGGGTTTCAGCCAGTACTTCTCGGGAAGGTTCGACGAAATGCATCACTTGTGAAAGTAGCACGATCCGGGCCCTCTTGCGCAGTGGAACCGCCGCAGAAAACGGGTCTCGCCGCAGGCACTAGACTTGATCTGATGTCAGAGCAGTCCGCCTCCAGTCCCGCTCCCTCCGTGGAGCTTTCCAGCGACCCCTCAAGCCCGTTGCCGCAGGAGATTGCACGTGCCTTGAAGCGTGACTCCGCGGGGCTTGTTGCCGCCATTGTCCAGCAGCACGACACCCATGAGGTGTTGATGCTCGGTTGGATGGACGATGAGGCGTTGCACCGCACTATGACCACGGGCCGAGTAACTTTCTACTCCCGTTCCCGCCAGGAGTATTGGCGTAAGGGTGATACGTCCGGACACGCTCAGTTCGTCAAGTCTGTTGCCCTCGACTGCGACGGCGATGCCCTCTTGGTCCGTGTGGACCAGGTCGGCGCAGCTTGCCACACCGGAACCCGCACCTGCTTCGACGGTCGCGATTTCGATGTCGTCACGGGCAACCGCGACTGAGGCATTCTTTACGTCCCACTGAAGCAGCACCGCAGAACTAAGGCACCCCACAACTAAGGCGCCCAGAACTAAGGCACCCAGACCAAAGGCGGAGAACAATAGCCATGCAGGACCTTGGAATCATCAGCCCGGGCCTGGAAGAGTTCCGTGAACTCGCCGTCCACAGCCGTGTCATCCCCGTGCGGCTTAAGGTGCTCGCGGACGCAGAGACGCCCATAGGCCTTTACCGGAAGCTCGCCAAGGGCCAGCCAGGCACGTTTCTGCTGGAGTCCGCCGCCGTGGGCGGTGCATGGTCACGTTACTCCTTCATCGGTGCCAAGTCGCGCGCTACGTTGACCACTAAGGACGGCCAGGCGCACTGGATCGGGGAGCCTCCCGTTGGTGTGCCGGTGTCCGGGAACCCGGTTGAAGCCGTTCGCGACACCGTTGCTGCCCTGCAAACTGACCGCTTTGAGGGACTTCCGCCGTTCACCTCGGGCTTGGTTGGCTTCCTGGGGTGGGAAGCCGTTCGGCACTGGGAGCGGTTGACCAGCCCGCCTGAGGATGATCTGAACCTTCCCGAGATGGCACTGAACCTTGTCACTGACATGGCAGTTCACGACAACGTGGACGGAACAGTCCTCCTGATCGCCAACGCGATCAACTTTGACGACAGTTCCGAGCGCGTGGATGAGGCTTGGCACGACGCCGTTGCCCGGGTAAAAGCCCTCTTGGACCAGGTCAGTACACCTGTGGCGCAGCCGGTGTCCGTCCTCCAGGGCGCAGCCTTGGATTTCGCCTCAAGCGTGCAGGAACGCTGGGATGAGGCCAAGTACTTGGAGGCGATTGATCGCGGCAAGGAAGCAATCGTCGACGGCGAAGTCTTCCAGGTGGTCATTTCCCGCCGCTTCGAGATGGAGTGTGCGGCTGATCCCCTGGACGTCTATCGAGTGCTCCGCAATACCAATCCGAGCCCTTACATGTACATTTTCAGCTTGGCTGACGCCGAGGGTCGCGAGTACTCGATCGTTGGATCCTCGCCGGAGGCTCTGGTCACCGTCACGGGGGATGAAGTGATCACCCACCCGATTGCGGGGTCACGTCCGCGGGGGAAGACGGTGGAAGCCGACAAGGCCCTGGCCACGGAACTCCTCGCTGACAAGAAGGAACGTGCCGAGCATTTGATGCTGGTTGACCTATCCCGTAACGATCTCTCCAAGGTCTGCGTTGCAGGAACTGTTGACGTCACCCAGTTCATGGAGGTGGAGCGTTTCAGCCACATCATGCACCTGGTTTCAACGGTGGTGGGTGAACTTGCTCCTCAAGCCACGGCTTACGACGTCCTTAAGGCCACGTTCCCAGCAGGCACCCTCTCCGGTGCGCCCAAGCCACGTGCCTTGCGTCTGCTCGACGAACTCGAACCACACCGGCGCGGCATTTATGGCGGTGTGGTGGGATACCTGGACTTCGCCGGCGACATGGACATGGCGATTGCCATTCGTTCCGCACTGCTTCGCGAAGGGCGCGCCTACGTCCAAGCGGGTGGAGGGATCGTAGCCGACTCGCACAAGCCGTCCGAAGCACTGGAGACCGTCAATAAGGCCGCAGCGCCGCTTCGCGCCGTCCATACGGCCAGTTCACTGCGGAACGTTACGGCTGAGCCCGCCCCTGACGGCCCTCTACTCGACGACGGGACCCCCGCCTCATGAAGCCAACGGCAACGGTCACTTCACGCAGCACCAAGCCTCCGCGTTGGGCCCGAAAATCAATGCTGGTGCTGGCCATCACCGTCCTTGCCATCGCAGTCTTCGGGACCAGCACCCAGACATGGATCGAGGTCCAACTGGATCCGGCAGGTGCCTCCAGCAGCGCGCTCCACGTACAGGGCAACAAGGCAGCAACCGCGGTGACCGCACTGGCACTCGTGGCGTTGGCCGGGGGTTTGGCAGCTTCCATCGCCGGTAGGGTGGCCCGTTGGATCATCGCGGCGCTGATCACCCTTTCCGCCGTCGGCATTGTTGCAGCGGTGATCTCCGTCCTGGCGAACCCGTTAGGCGCGGCCCAAGGCTCCATTGCCGGGGCAACAGGGGTATCCGGCGGTCAGGCCAACGTGGCGCCTACGGCTTACCCCGTCATCGCGTTGGTGGCCGGCGTCCTCTTGGCGATCATCGCCGTCGTGCTTCCGCTGGCTGGCCGCTACTGGAAGTCCCGGACAAAATACGACGCCGGTCCCGCCGGTGCCGGGCCGGCAAGCGGACCAGTGGATGAGATCGACAGTTGGGACCGCCTGTCCCGCGGCGAAGACCCCACCTAAAGCGTCATGAGGGCCCAGGGCACGCCCAGTAAAACAACAGGCGCGGCACTTGGTGAATGTCCCAGCCGCCCTCAAAAAATGGCAGAATGTAAGCAGTATTCATCCTGAGGAGATTTCACATGAGCAAAACCACAGTGTCCGATCACCAAGCTGCTTCAGCGATGGCCAGCCACAGCGATGCCATCGGTCACGGCAACAGCCCGGCAGCGTGGACGTGCGTCATCGTGATGCTGGTTGGCGCCCTCATTTCCTCCATCGCTTTCGTCATTGCCAGCACCCCGATCTTCATCGGCGGCGTAGTGGTACTGGTCATCGGCCTCATCGTAGGTTGGGTCATGCGCAAGGCGGGCTACGGAGTGGGCGGCAGCAAGCTGCAGAACAACGGCCACTGACGGTGACCGTTCTTGACGACATCATCGTTGGCGTCAAGGAAGACATGGAGGCACGCCGCGGCCTCGTCTCCCTTGCCGAGCTGAAGGATAGGGCAGCCGCTGCGCTACCAGCCCGGGATGCCTGGGCCGCGTTGGGCGGTCCGGATGCCAGCCGCACCGATCTCAAGGTCATCGCAGAGATCAAGCGTCGCAGCCCGTCCAAGGGCGAGCTCGCCTCCATCGCGGACCCCGCTTCGCTGGCGGTGCAGTACTCTGACGGCGGTGCCTCCGTGATCAGCGTCCTCACGGAACAGCGCCGGTTCGGCGGATCCCTTGCGGACTTCGATTCGGTGCGCGCCGCCGTCGAAACGCCCCTGCTGCGCAAGGACTTCACGGTAGACGAGTACCAGATCTGGGAAGCCCGCGCACACGGCGCTGACCTGATCCTCCTCATTGTCGCGGCTCTTTCTGATGCCCAGCTCGCGGAGTTCAGCGCACTTAGCCACCACTTGGGCATGAACGTCCTGGTGGAGACGCACACTGAGGACGAGATCGAGCGTGCCGTGGCGGCGCAAGCCAGGATTATCGGAGTCAACGTCCGCAACCTCAAGACGCTCGACGTCGACCGTTCCGTTTTCGGATCGCTGGCCGGGTTGATTCCGGCTGAGGCAGTCGTGGTGGCAGAGTCCGGCGTCCGTGGTGCAAGCGATGTTGCGGACTACGCAGCCAAGGGGGCCAACGCCATCCTGGTGGGGGAAGCCCTTGTGAGCGATTCAACGCCTCAGGAACGGATCGCCGAGTTTAAGGCCGCGGGAGCCGCGGCCATCGCCGTCAGGAGCTGACTGGCAAGACTGGGCTGGAATACCGCGGTGGCGCATTCACTGACGTGACCGCCGACTCGTGGAACACCAAGCTCGTGGAAATACCCGATGAACTAACGTGAACAGGACGGTGAGACCGATGGTCGACGCGCCAACACCCACCCCGAACGTGGATGCCGCTGACGCATTCCTGCAAGGTGGCCCTTCGCTGCGCAACGCCTCCGGGCCGTACTTCGGCAGCTACGGTGGCCGTTGGATGCCCGAGTCGCTGATCGCCGCCCTGGACGAGGTGCAGGACACCTTCGAGAAGGCGAAAGCGGATCCCGATTTCATCGCCCAGCTCAAGGACCTCAACAAAAACTATTCGGGCCGCCCCTCCCTGTTGACTGAAGCCAAGCGTTTCTCCCAGCACGCAGGGGGAGCACGGATTTTCCTCAAGCGCGAAGACCTGAACCACACGGGATCTCACAAGATCAACAACGTTCTGGGGCAGGCACTGCTTGCCAAGCGCATGGGCAAAACCCGCGTGATCGCTGAGACCGGAGCTGGCCAGCACGGTGTCGCCTCGGCCACGGCAGCTGCCCTGTTGGGCCTCGAGTGTGTTGTCTACATGGGGGCCGAGGATTGCCGCCGCCAAGCTTTGAACGTGGCCCGGATGCAGTTGCTCGGAGCCACCGTTGTTCCGGTGACGAACGGTTCCCAGACGTTGAAGGACGCCATCAACGATGCCCTTCGCGACTGGGTCTCGAACGTGGAGCACACGCACTACCTCTTGGGGACAGCTGCTGGAGCCCACCCTTTCCCGGCGATGGTCCGTTACTTCCATGAAGTTATTGGTGAAGAGGCCCGCAGCCAGATCCTGGAGCAGACAGGGAGGCTTCCGGACGCCATTTGTGCCTGCATCGGTGGCGGGTCGAACGCCATTGGCCTGTTCCACGCCTTCCTGGACGATGCGTCCGTGAAGATCTATGGCTTTGAAGCCGGTGGCGAAGGTGTGGAGACCGGCCGGCATGCGGCCGCGATCTCACTGGGCCGTCCCGGGGTCTTGCACGGCGCCCGGTCCTACTTGATGCAGGATGAGGACGGCCAGACCATCGAATCCCACTCCATCTCGGCAGGTCTGGACTACCCGAGCGTCGGTCCGGAGCACTCCTACCTGGCTGACATCGGAAGGGTGTCCTACGAGGCAATCACGGACACCGAGGCCATGGATGCCTTCAGCCTGCTGTGCCGGACAGAGGGCATCATCCCGGCCATCGAGTCATCCCATGCCCTTGCCGGTGCGATCAAGCTCGGGAAACGGCTCACCGAGGGTAAGGACACGGCATCGGACGTGACCATCATCGTGAACCTTTCAGGGCGCGGAGACAAAGACGTGGAGACCGCTGCGGCCTGGTTCAACATGCTGGATTCGGAAGGCCACGTCAAGGGCACCACGTTGTCCACGCGTAAGCCCAAGGGACCCACGGATCGGTCCTCCGATGCAGCTTCCCATCACAGCGAGGACCAGAACCGATGACCGAAGAATTTGCCAGTAAGTCCGCAGCAGCGATTGATCGCGCAGCAGCAGAAGGCCGTGCCGCGTTGGTGGGCTATCTGCCCGCAGGCTACCCGTCGGTTCGGGAGAGTATCGCTGCAGGGATCGCGTTGGCCGAAAATGGCGCGGACCTCATCGAGATCGGCATCCCCTATTCGGATCCCGTCATGGATGGGCCCGTCATTCAGGCCGCCACCACCGAAGCAATCGCCGGCGGGTTCCGCGTCGCTGACGTATTCGACGTCGTCGCAGGCATCACTGCCGCGACCGACGCCGCCGTCTTGGTCATGACGTACTGGAATCCTGTGATGCGCATGGGGGTGGACGAGTTCTCCCGTCGCCTCGCCGAAGCCGGGGGAGCAGGGCTCATCACGCCGGACCTTATTCCCGACGAGGCTTCCGAGTGGTTCGAGGCTTCGGATAAGTACGGGCTTGACCGTGTTTTCCTTGTGGCACCTTCCTCCACCCCTGAACGCCTCGACATGACCGTCAAGGCCAGCCGCGGGTTTGTTTATGCCGTCTCCATCATGGGTGTCACCGGAACCCGGCAATCGGTCAGCAGCAGTGCCGAGGCCGTGGTTGCCCACGCCCGGGCAGCCGGGGCAGCGCGTGTTTGCGTGGGACTGGGCGTTTCGAATCCGGATCATGTCCGCGAGATTGCAGCCTACGCCGATGGAGTGATCGTGGGTACTGCCTTGGTCGCGGCCCTCCGCGATGGTGGCGTGGACGCCGTCGGGCAACTCACCAAGAACCTCAGCGCCGGCTTGGGCCGCGCAGCTGTGGAAGCCTAAGAAAAAGGAACATCAGCCCTTATGCACACGGTTCTCCAAGCAGCGGCAACTGTCCCTATGAGCATCCCCAGCCCATCGTGGTCCGGCTTCGACATTCCGTTGCCGTGGGGCTCGCTCAGGGTTCACGCTTATGCCCTGTGCATTCTGGCGGGGATCATCGTTGGCCTGTGGCTGACGTCCGCGCGCTGGAAGCGTCGCGGTGCGCCTGAGGGCAGCTTGTGGGACATCGCCATCTGGGCCATCCCGTTCGGCATCATCGGCGGCCGCCTCTACCATGTGTTCTCCTCGCCGGACGCTTATTTTGGTCCGGGATTCAACGGTACGGGAGACCTTTCACTGATACCGCAGATCCAGCGCGGCGGCCTTGGGATTTGGGGGGCTGTGGTCCTCGGTGCCGTAGGAGCCTGGATCGGCTGTCGCCGGTCCGGTGTCAAGCTCACAGCCTTCCTCGACGCCGCTGCGCCCGGGCTCTTGTTGGCCCAGGCAATCGGCCGGTGGGGGAACTGGTTCAACCAGGAACTTTTCGGTGCTCCCACTACTCTTCCTTGGGGCCTCCAGATCGATCCGGCCAACGCAAACTTTCCTGCCGGGATGCCGGCGGACACGCTCTTCCACCCCACGTTCCTTTACGAGTTCATCTGGAACCTGATTGGTGTGGCGCTGCTGCTGCTCCTGGACCGGAGATTTGGGTTCCGCCGCAGCCGCTTGTTCTGGTTGTACGCCATGTACTACACCGTGGGCCGCGTGTGGATCGAGGCCCTTCGCATTGACGATGCGGAGCAAATCTCCCTCTTTGGCATCACTACCAGGCTCAATGTCTGGACCAGTATCTTCGTGTTCATCGCTTCGCTGGTGATATTCCTGGTCCTCACCCGCCTGGGACGCCCAGTGCCGGATACCCCCTATTTGCCGGGACGCGAGCCCAAAGATGCGCCTGCGGAGGAAGGCCGTAGCGTGACGAGCGTCACCAGTCACGATGTGGACGCATCTGTCTCAGATGGTGATTCGCGTGGTAATCTCCCAAATAACCAAAGCGATCCGGGTCACGTTGACGAGCCGCAGGATGCTGCAGGGAAAGTCGGTCCTGGCGCTACGTCCACACCGGCTTCCCCAACTACAGCAACTGCCGTGAGGAAGACTCCCGGGTCCTCGCCGGAAACAGGCCGCACCACGTAGTCGTTTTCGTCAAAGGGGCAACAGAGTCACCGCTCGTAGGGCCCAGTCCACAGCGTCGTGGCACCCCCGGAACCCGGATCGCATCATACCGATGATCCATGGTCAAGCCGGGGCCAGAGGTTCCCGTAACCGTTAGTTGCGCGAGATCGGCTGGCCTACAATTCCAATAACTAGCGCTTTGTTGTGCCCGTCACCGGGCAGGCAAGGTGGGGCCAACGTTGTCCCTTCCATACGCACGATCTCGAGGAAGGACGTCTCCCATGACCCATCTTCATACCCCCGGTTGGTCCGAACACATCGAACCTCAGGGTGCCATGTCTCCCTTCAAGCGCTTCGCTGCGCTCCCGGAGTCCCAGGGTCTATACAACCCTGACCAGGAGAAGGATGCCTGCGGCCTGGCCATTATCGCCACGCTCCGCGGGGAACCGGGATACGACATCGTGGAAGCGGCATTGACGGCCCTCCGCAATCTCGAACACCGCGGTGCTGTGGGTGCCGATGAAGGCACCGGCGACGGCGCAGGATTGCTGATGCAGGTCCCGGACGAGTTCTTCCGTTCCGTTACTGAATTTGAGCTGCCTGCACCCGGGCAGTACGTCGTGGGCACGGCGTTCCTTCCGGCAGAATCCCGCGAGGCAGATAATGCCAAAGCCGGCATTGAGGCACTCGCCGTCGATGAAGGCTTGGTTGTCCTTGGCTGGCGCGAGGTTCCCGTGGTCGCGGACCTCGTGGGCGCAATGGCCCGGGCTTGCATGCCGTATTTCTCCCAGCCCTTCTTTGCATCGGCCACCGGCGAGCAGTTGGAACGGAACGAACTCGATTCCCGAGCTTGGCGCATCCGAAAGCGTGCCCAGAACAAGTTCGGCGTGTACTTCCCGTCGCTCTCCTCCCGCACCATCGTTTATAAGGGAATGCTGACCACGGCTCAGCTTGAACCGTTCTACCCGGATCTTTCGGATAAGCGTTTCAAGACCAAGCTCGCGATCGTTCACTCCCGCTTCTCAACGAACACCTTCCCGTCGTGGCCGCTCGCACAGCCTTTCCGGACCATTGCGCACAATGGTGAAATCAACACCGTCAAGGGCAACCGGAACTGGATGCGTGCCCGCCAATCGCAGCTGGCCAATCCGCTCCTTGGCGATACTCCCGAGGAACTGTATCCAATCTGCACCCCGGGTGCGTCCGACTCGGCGTCGTTTGATGAAGTGGCCGAGCTTCTGTGGTTGTCCGGCCGCCCCATCACCCACTCGATCATGATGATGATCCCGGAAGCGTGGGAAAACCATGCCACCATGGATCCCGCACGGCGGGCTTTCTACGAGTACCACTCCCTGCTCATGGAGCCGTGGGACGGACCTGCCGCTGTCTCCTTCACCGACGGCAATCTCGTGGGTGCAACCCTGGACCGCAACGGTTTGCGTCCGGGCCGCTACTGGATCACCGAAGACGGCCTGATCATCTTCGCGTCAGAAGTTGGCGTGATTGAAGTCGAGCCGTCCAACGTCGTGAAGAAGGGCCGCGTGGCTCCGGGCAAGATGTTCCTGGTGGACACCGAGGCCGGACGCATCATTGACGACGCCGAGGTCAAGGCTGAGGTGGCGGCAGCGAACCCGTGGGCCGAGTGGCTCAAGGACAACCTGATCGACATCAACAAACTGCCTGAGCGTGAGCACGTGCTTCACACCGCGGCCTCAGTGAACATCCGGCAGCGGACGTTCGGCTACACCACGGAAGAATTGAAGATCCTGCTGGGCCCGATGGCCCGCACGGGTGCTGAGCCCTTGGGAGCCATGGGTTCCGACACCCCGGTAGCGGTACTTTCCAAGCGCCCGCGCCTTCTGTTCGACTACTTCGTGCAGTCCTTTGCCCAGGTCACCAATCCGCCGTTGGATGCCATCCGTGAGGAGCTCGTGACGTCGCTGAAATGCGCCATTGGCCCCAACGGCAACTTGTTGGATGGCAAGCGGGTCCGCCAGCCGCAGATTTCCCTGCCGTTCCCGGTGATCAACAACGATCAACTGGCCAAGATCGCCAACATCGAAAGCGCCGACGGCGATCGCATCGCCATGAAGGTCCGCGGCCTTTACAGGCCTGAAGGCGGCGAAGCGGCCCTTCGTGCGCGCTTGACCGAGATTTGCGAGCAAGTTTCCGGTGCCATCAACCGCGGTGTGCAGTACATCGTGCTCTCGGACCGCGATTCCAATGCACAGTGGGCGCCAATTCCTTCGCTCCTGCTGGTCAGCGCGGTCCACCATCACCTGCTTCGGAGCGCCAACCGCACCAAGACCGCCCTCGTGGTCGAGGCCGGCGATGTGCGCGAGACGCACCACGTGGCCGTCCTAATCGGTTATGGCGCCTCCGCCGTCAACCCATACCTCGCCATGGAGTCAGTGGAACAGCTGATCACCGAGGGGGACGTCGTGGGCGTGACGCCCGAAGACGGCGTGTACAACCTGATCAAGGGACTCGGTAAGGGTGTCTTGAAGATCATGTCCAAGATGGGCATCTCCACCGTGGCGTCCTACACCGGTGCCCAGACGTTCGAGGCACTGGGCCTGTCCCAGGAACTCGTGGATGAGTTCTTCTCCGGCACCCACTCGCAGTTGGGTGGCGTGGGCCTTGATGTGATCGCGGCCGAAGTTTCTGCCCGGCACAAGATGGCTTACCCCGAGAACGGGATTGAGCTGCCGCACCAGCCGCTTTTGGGTGGCGGAGAGTACCAGTGGCGGCGTGACGGTGAGCCGCACCTCTTCAACCCTGAGACTGTCTTCAGGTTGCAGCACGCCACGCGTGAACGGCGCTATGACATCTTCAAGTCCTACACCAAGGGCGTTGATGATCAGTCCGAGAACCTGATGACCCTCCGTGGTCTTCTCAAGTTCAAGGATGGCGTCCGGCCGGCTGTTCCCTTGGAAGAAGTGGAGCCGGTTTCCAGCATCGTCAAGCGTTTCTCCACCGGTGCCATGAGCTATGGCTCCATCTCCAAGGAAGCCCACGAGACGCTCGCCATCGCCATGAACCGCTTGGGCGCCAAGTCCAACACCGGAGAAGGCGGCGAGGACGTTGACCGCCTCCTGGATCCGGAGCGGCGCTCGGCCATCAAGCAGATCGCGTCCGGCCGTTTTGGCGTGACCAGCCTCTACTTGACCAACGCTGACGACATCCAGATCAAGATGGCGCAGGGTGCCAAGCCCGGCGAAGGCGGACAGCTGATGGCGCAGAAGGTTTACCCGTGGGTAGCCCGGACCCGTCACTCGACTCCCGGCGTCGGACTTATTTCACCGCCCCCGCACCACGACATCTACTCGATCGAGGACCTCGCCCAGCTCATCTACGATGCCAAGCGCGCCAATCCTTCGGCCCGGGTGCACGTCAAGCTTGTTTCGGAAGTCGGGATCGGCACAGTGGCGTCCGGCGTCACCAAGGCGAAGGCCGACGTCGTGCTTGTTTCAGGTCACGACGGCGGTACCGGCGCCTCGCCGCTGAACTCGCTCAAGCACGCGGGTGTGCCGTGGGAACTTGGCCTCGCCGAGACCCAGCAGACCCTCATGCTCAACGGTCTCCGCGACCGTGTTGTGGTCCAGGTTGATGGCCAGCTCAAGACCGGCCGCGACGTCGTCATTGCTGCCCTGCTCGGTGGCGAGGAGTATGGCTTCGCGACCGCTCCGCTGGTGGTTTCCGGCTGCATCATGATGCGCGTCTGCCACTTGGATACCTGCCCGGTGGGCGTTGCCACCCAGAACCCGGAACTCCGCTCAAGGTTCAACGGCAAGCCGGAGTTCGTGGTCAACTTCTTCGAGTTCCTCGCGGAAGAAGTACGCGAAATCCTCGCCGAGCTTGGTTTCCGCAGCTTGGAAGAGGCCATTGGCCACGCCGAGATGCTCGACACCCGTGAGGCAATCGACCACTGGAAGGCAGAAGGGCTCGATCTGGACCCGATCCTCCATGGCCTCGAGTTCGACGACGACGTGCCGTTGCGCAACATGACCGGCCAGAACCACGAGCTGGACAAGCACTTCGACCAGCGGCTGATCACCATGGCGCAGGAAGCGCTCAGCGATCGCATGCCCGTCAAGATCACCTTGGACGTCATCAACACGGACCGCTCCGTGGGCACCATGCTCGGCCACGTGGTGACCAAGACATTCAGTACCGATGTCTTGGCGACGGACACCATTGACGTGACGTTGAACGGAACGGCGGGGCAGTCCCTCGGTGCTTTCCTGCCGGCCGGTATCACGCTGCGCCTCTTCGGTGACTCCAATGACTATGTGGGCAAGGGCCTCTCCGGCGGACGCATCATTGTCCGGCCGGACCGCACCAACGTGTTCCCAGCCGAGCGAAATGTCATCGCCGGCAACGTCATAGGGTACGGCGCCACAAGTGGTGAGATGTTCCTGCGTGGACAGGTGGGCGAACGCTTCCTGGTCCGCAACTCAGGTGCCACCGCCGTCGTCGAAGGTATTGGCGATCACGGATGCGAGTACATGACCGGCGGACAGACGCTGATCATTGGCCGCACCGGCCGTAACTTCGGCGCAGGCATGTCCGGTGGAACCGCGTACGTGCTTGATTTGCACCCTGAGCGCGTGAACAAGGCAGCCCTCGATTCCGGCGAACTCCAGTTGTTGGAGCTCGACGCCGAGGACCGCGACATTGTCCACGGTCTCCTGGCCAAGCACCTTGAAGAAACTGAATCCGTGCTGGCCGGCCGTCTGCTCGAGAACTTCGACGACACCGCCGCCCGCATCACCAAAGTACTGCCGCGCGACTACGCTGCAGTCCTGCAGACCCGCCTCGATGCCATCGAAGAAGGCCTTGATCCCGATGGCGAAGAAGTGTGGTCCCGAATCCTGGAGGTAACCGGTGGCTGATCCACGCGGATTTTTGAAGGTCCGGCAGCGCGAGACGCAGCCACGCCGCCCTGTTCCCGTCCGCATCATGGACTGGAAAGAGGTTTACGAGGCGCAGGAAAAGGGCGTCCTGAAGAGCCAGGCCGGGCGTTGCATGGATTGCGGCATCCCGTTCTGCCACCAGGGCTGTCCGCTGGGCAACCTTATTCCTGAGTGGAACGACCTCATGTGGCGGGACAAGGGAGCCGAAGCGATTGAACGCCTTCACGCCACGAATAACTTCCCGGAGTTCACGGGCCGTTTGTGCCCGGCTCCGTGTGAGGCCTCCTGTGTGTTGGGGATCAACCAGCCTGCTGTGACCATTAAGCAGGTGGAGGTTTCCATCATTGATGAAGCGTTTGATAACGATTGGGTCCAGCCCCTTCCGCCGGCGCGCCTCTCGGGCAAGACAGTCGCCGTCGTGGGTTCCGGACCGGCAGGCCTGGCTGCTGCACAGCAGCTGACGCGGGTGGGCCACACTGTTGCCGTCTACGAGCGGGACGACAAGATCGGCGGACTGCTCCGCTACGGCATCCCCGACTTCAAGATGGAGAAGGAACAGGTTGACCGCCGGCTGGAGCAGATGAAGGCCGAAGGCACCCGCTTCCGCACCGGCGTCGCCGTGGGAACCGACGTGACCTGGGAGCAGCTGCGGCGCCGGTACGACGCCGTCGTCGTCGCCACCGGGGCTACCGTCCCGCGCGACTTGCCCATCCCGGGCCGCGACCTTGAAGGTGTTCATTTCGCCATGGACTACTTGGTTCCCTCGAACCGGGTGGTGGCAGGGGAGAGCCCTGAGAACCACATCGACGCCAAGGGTAAGCACGTGGTGATCCTTGGCGGCGGCGACACCGGGGCCGACTGCATCGGCACCGCCCACCGCCACCAGGCAGCATCAGTGACCACCCTCGCCATCGGCAAGCAGCCGCCGTCGGAGCGTGCCGCGCACCAGCCTTGGCCGACCTTCCCCACGCTGTTCGAGATGGCCAGCGCCCACGAGGAAGGCGGTGAGCGCACCTACCTTGCTTCCACCGTTGAGTTCGTTGGTGAAAACGGCAAGCTCACCGGAGTCAAGGTTGCCGAAACCGAGTTCGTGGACGGCAAACGCCTGCCCAAGGCAGGTACGGAGCGGATCATTCCCGCTGATTTGGTGTTCCTGAGCCTCGGCTTTACCGGCGCTGAACCAGCTGGCCTCACCGAGCAAGTCAGTGCAGAATTCGACGGTCGGGGCAACGTTGCCCGCGACGGCCACTACATGACGAACACTGAGGGAGTGTTCGTCGCCGGCGATGCCGGCCGTGGCCAGTCCCTGATTGTGTGGGCCATTGCGGAAGGCCGTGCTTGCGCGGCTGCAGTGGACAAGTTCCTGATGGGAAGCACCATCCTCCCGGCACCGGTCGCCCCCACCGACCGTGCCATTGCGGTCTTATAGCGCCAGCAGGAACGAACTTTAACTCAATCAGCTCCAGACTCCTTAGGGTAGGTATATGAGACGCGCGAAAATTGTGGCAACTTTTGGCCCGGCTATTTCCAGCTTCGACAACACCCTCGCGGTGCTGGAAGCCGGCGTCGACGTTGCTCGCATGAACATGAGCCACGGCGACTACTCCGTGCATGACACCACTTACGAAAACGTCCGCAAGGCTGCTGCGCAGTTGCACAAGCCTGTTGCCATCATGGCCGACCTGCAGGGCCCCAAGATCCGCTTGGGACGCTTTGTGGACGGACCGCATGACCTCGCTGTCGGCGATACTTTCACCATCACCACCGAGGATGTCCCGGGCACCAAGGACATCTGCTCCACCACGCTCAAGAGCCTTACCGAGGACGTCAACGTTGGCGACGCCTTGCTGATCGACGACGGCAAGGTCGCGTTGCGCGCCGTCGAGGTTGACGACGTCAAGGTTGTTACTGTGGTGACCGTTGGCGGCAAGGTCTCCAACAACAAGGGCATCAACCTTCCCGGTGTGGCCGTCAATGTTCCTGCGCTGAGCGAGAAGGACGAGGACGATCTCCGCTGGGCCCTCAAGCGCGGTGCGGACCTGATCGCGCTGTCTTTCGTGCGGGATGCCTCCGACATTGTCCGCGTTCACGAGATCATGGAAGAAGAAGGCCGGCGCGTGCCGGTAATCGCCAAGATCGAAAAGCCGCAGGCCGTGGAGCAGTTGCACGAGATCATCGACGCCTTCGACGCCATCATGGTGGCCCGTGGCGACCTCGGCGTGGAACTGCCGCTCGAAGAGGTGCCGATCGTCCAGAAGCGCGCCATCGAACTGGCACGCCGTTGGGCCAAGCCCGTCATCGTTGCAACCCAGGTTCTCGAGTCCATGATCGACAACCCGCGCCCGACCCGCGCTGAGGCTTCCGACTGCGCCAATGCAGTCCTCGACGGCGCCGACGCAGTGATGCTCTCCGGCGAAACCTCAGTGGGCGCGTACCCGATCGAGACCGTCAAGACCATGGCCAGGATCATCGAGTCCACCGAGGTCCATGGCCTCGAGCGCGTTCCCCCGCTGGGTACCAAGCCCCGCACCCGTGGCGGTGCCATCACACGTGCCGCCGTCGAAATTGCGGATCAGCTGGATGCCAAGTACATCTGTACGTTCACGCAGTCCGGTGACTCGGCCCGGCGCCTGTCGCGCCTGCGCCCGGTCAAGCCGGTCTTCGCCTTCACTCCGGTGGAGCACGTCTGGAACCAGTTGGCCCTCACTTGGGGCATCCAGCCGGTTTTGGTCCCGATGGTGGGCCACACCGACGAGATGACTGCACAGGTTGACCGCAGCCTCTTGGATATGGAATTGGTGGAGGAAGGCGACCTTGTTGTCATCGCTGCCGGTTCCCCTCCAGGACAGGCGGGTTCCACGAACTCGCTTAAGGTCCACAAGGTAGGAGACCTCGCGGACACGTCCAGCGTGGACGCCTCGCGCAAGGAGCCGGTTGGTCCTTGGCCCGAAAAGAAGTCCAAGACCAAGGCGTAACGCCTCGGTATCACTGGAGTGAAGCGGGTCCCGCCAATTTTCAGTTGGTGGGGCCCGCTTCATTTTTGTTTTACGGTGCTCACGACGGCGGCTGCGAACCTCACATAAGGTTCGCAGCCGCCGTCGTACTTGTTTGCTGGTTAGTTGACCTGGTTGATGATGGTTTCCGCAACCTCGCGCATGCTGAGGCGGCGGTCCATGGAGGTCTTCTGGATCCAGCGGAACGCTTCCGGCTCGGTGAGGCCCATTTTGGTGGTCAGGAGGCTCTTGGCACGCTCTACGAGCTTGCGGGTGGCGAACTGCTCCTGAAGGTCGGACACCTCGTTTTCGAGCGCCTTGATTTCCTCGTGGCGGCTTAGTGCGATCTCGATGGCCGGGATGAGGTCCGCGGGGGAGAAGGGCTTAACCACGTACGCCATGGCCCCGGCGTCGCGTGCACGCTCCACGAGTTCCTTCTGGCTGAAAGCAGTCAGCAGGACAACGGGGGCGATCCGGGCCTTGACGATCTTCTCTGCCGCCGAGATGCCATCCATCACGGGCATCTTCACATCCATGAGGACCAGGTCCGGCTTGAGCTCCTCAGCAAGCTGCACAGCCTTCTCGCCGTTATCTGCCTCACCAACGACGTCGTACCCCTCGCCTTTCAGAATCTCGATAATGTCCAAGCGGATGAGCGTCTCATCCTCGGCAACGACAACTCGGCGGGCCGGCTGGCTTGTGGACGTGGACTCCGTCTGTTCGGTCACAGGATCTCCTTGAAAAGGTTCGGCGGGTTCATATCCATCTTAGTGTGGGCGGCTGTGGAGCATGATTTTCTGCCACCCGCGCGCCCGGTTCTTTGAATCAGCCTATCTGCATGTAGAGTAGTTTCGCGTGCTGGGAACGGATCGCGTTGATCACAGGAATGTGAGCAGTCAGCGAGAATTAACTTCCCGGTAATCCGCGCCCGAGTGGCGGAATTGGCAGACGCGCCGCACTCAAAATGCGGTATCGAAAGATGTGTGGGTTCGAGTCCCACCTCGGGCACGGCATACCCCCTCGTCAGAGGGGTTTTTGCTTTAATGTGTGGACAAGGCTTGCGGTAGCGTCCCTCTGACGCTAGGTTCGCGGGCTGTGGCCTGGCCGCCGCGTTGGCCTCTTCAGGTGTGTGGGGTGGCGGGTTCAAGTCCCTGGCTGGTGGGCCTTCCGCGTGCTGTGGCTGGGTTTGTGCGATTCCTCGTTCCGGTTCTGTCGGGTTGGTCGGGGGTGGCCAACACCTGTTCATGGGGATGGGGTGCAGGTACGACGTGATGAAACCGATTTTGTTGGGGAGCGGTTCTCGGAAGGTTGCTCGTGGCCATCCGGGGAACTGTGTGGGTGAGTTGGTCCTGTCAAAGCGAGTGTGGACACTGTCAACACTCATGTCTGCTTTATCGACGTGGCGATGAGGGTTGGCCATCCTCTGGGCACTTTGAATACTGGTGGGTATGGTTCGCTCAGGCCCCTCAGAGGTATCGCCATCTCCGGATTGTCCCGTGTAACACTCAGGTCATCGGCTTCGGCTCGCTGCGCGCGATCGTGACGGCCGGTTCATCATCAACCGAAGAGGCACTCGGCGAGGTGGGGTCTTCCGTGAACAGGTTCGCGACGATTTCGGGTTACATTGCCTGCCTGCATGAAACCCCGAGGCTGCGGGGAAGCCACCAGCACCACCCACCTCACCACAGTCACTGGCGATACAACAAAAGCTCCGTTTCGCCAAAGTTGCTATAGGAGGTGGGTATCAAAATCCCCGGAATGACGTGGGTTATGGCCTAGTCTGGACATCGTTATGGCACAGTAACGACCTATCTCCTTTAGTAACGTTGGTGGCTCATTTTTCGCCGTGACGGGCGCGATGGAATGAGGCCGGAGGCGTCCTCGCTGCATGTAATTGAGGATCTCGCCAGGGTGTTTCTCGTCTGAGTCAGCCCGTCGACCGCGCCGACGTCGGAGCCCCTATACGAGGCGACGGCCGCAAGGGCTAGATCGCAGCGTTCGCTCCGCGCAGCGAGGGCCTGTCGCTGCAACGAGAGCGGTGCAGCAAATCCTGTACTGGCCGCTCGTCCGGGGTGTCGGGGTAGAAGCGACGCAGCCGGTGTTTGTCCAAGTGGTATTCCCGGGCGTCCATCAGTGCCTGACGGAGCCAGTGGAATTCCGCCGGAACGTGGGCGCGGCCAAGGATGAGGTGACGGTTCGGGTCCAGGGCGAGGTCATAGGAGTCGCCGTGCCGGTCGATGATGCATGAGGCCTCACCGACATATTCAAACGCGGCTAGCAACACCGGTTCGGAGCCGTGATACGTAAACGCCCCGCTGTCATCGATGGCGACGAAATCCTTGACGCCGTTGGCGGTACCGGAGCATCCGGGACGTTGGGTACAGGTCGGGGTGTGGTGTCCATTGCCGTTTCGCTCCTGCCGGGGATCATTTCTGCGACCATTGCCGCCGCGGTGACCCTCTTTTCTCCATGGTGACCCTCTTTTCTCCATGACATAACGGTCCGGGCCGCTCCGGGACTCTTCAAGACGTTTCTCTTGCTGACCGCCCAACGCAATCCGCATCTGTGCGGTTCTGGTACGAAGCGCCGCTTCCAGCCCGGGATCTGCGTCCGAATTCAGCACTTCGTCCCGATGTGGTGTGGGAAACGAATCCGTGTTCCAAGCGGGGGCGGCCAGACAAGTGATGCGCGCTCAGTTCACTTCCACCAGCTTGATCATCTCGTTGTCCCGCTCCAGATCCTTGGACCAGTAACCGGGATCTTTCACCATCAGCCGGTACTGCGGCAGGATGTCCCGGAAGAGCTGAGCGAGCAGCGCGTCATCGTTTTCCACCACGCGGCGGACCGTCTCCACGTCCAAGGGAACATCCAGAAGCCGGGCGGCGGGGACGATGACCTCTTGGACAGTGTTCTCGTACCGGAATCGGAACGAGTACTCGATAGCGAGTTTCATGGCCGTGCGCCCTTTCGTCTTGGGTAGCCTGCGATCAGCCGAAGATGCCGGCAAAAACTACACCTGCGCCCAATGTATGCGGGACGGGCAATGCTACGGAAGACCGACCTGCGGAGGCTGGCTATACTCAGCTGGCCCGGCGAATCGTGGCCTCGCGTGGACTTGGTCTCCTGGCCAGAGAAACCCACGGAGGGCGCCTTCTCGGTTTCGCACAACGTCGGAGGCCCGCTCCACATCCCAGGTAACTGGAACCGCCGGGGCTGGTCCTTCAAATACCAGCGCACAAATGACAGTGGAACGTGGCTCACCTTCGCGGTGCCGATGATGCCCCTGGTGCCCTAATGCCAGTGAGGATTCCGGATAGTCACGGTGGGTTTCAGGGATCGGCTGGCGTCCTCCAACGAATCATCCGGCCTCCTTTCGGGAGTCTGAAGATCTAGATTCGCTTTGTGCTCGACTCTCTTTCGGTATCGGCGGCTCCACGTATTCGCAGTGGGAATCGGCGCTGTTTTTATCGAGGGGATCATTGCCGGGTTTCCCGGGCCCCGACGCCCGGTCCTAGAAGATCGGGGCGGCATTCGCGCCCTCAGGGTCGCCGGGGCGATGACAGTGCCAGGTCCCTTCCGGGTGTGGGTGCGAGACCGGGAAAGTGTACCGTGAGAAGGCGTTAACGATTGGTGCACGGCGCTGGACCGTGAGGTTTAAGGGCCATTCCCGAGGTGTCCCGACATGCCCCTTTTGGGGCAGGAAGCCGTTATGCGCGGATCGTTTGTGGTGGACACTGGAATACCGGATCCCGGAATTTATCTTGGGTGGGGGAATTTCCTGATTCAGTTCGGGAACCTAATCGTCATCGTTCTGATGATTGTGCTCAGCCTGAACGGGACACTGACCTTCACCCGGGCATCGGCGCGAGCGGTGCCTGACGTCGTTCCTGCCCCTACGGAATGGCTTGCGACTGAACCGCGGACCAGGTCCTGGATTCCGAGCAGGTCACCTTGGGGGGTTTGTTCCCGGCAGTCGTCGACGGAACCCTGGTGGGGACAGTTAGGCCGCTTTGATGGGTACCTTGCCGTTGGAGGACGCGGCGGCCTGGTTTTCGCGGGCCAGGAACGCGGAGAGTTCGCCGATGGTGCTCATCAGAGGGGCGGGGAAGACAACAGTGGTGTTTTTATCGACGCCAATCTCGACCAGTGATTGCAGGTTCCTGAGTTGCAGGGCCAGCGGGTGGGCCATCATGGTGTCGGAGGCGTCTCCCAGTGCTGCTGCGGCGATGGCTTCGCCTTCGGCGGCAATGATTTTCGCCCTCTTTTCGCGTTCGGCTTCCGCTTGGCGGGCCATGGCGCGTTTCATGCTTTCGGGTAGCTGGATGTCCTTGAGCTCCACAAGGGTGACTTCGACGCCCCAGTCGATGGTGAGCACGTCGAGGATTTCGCGGATGTCGACGTTGATTCGTTCGGTCTCGGACAGGGTTTGGTCCAACGTGTGCCGGCCGACGACTTTCCGCAGGGTGGTTTGCGCGATCTGGTTGATGGCCGCGGCGACGTTTTCGATCGCGACGACGGATTTAACGGCGTCGACGACCCGGTAGTAGGCGACGGCTGAGACGTCGACGCTGACGTTGTCCTGTGTGATGATGCCTTGGGATTGGATGGGCATCGTCACGATCCGCAGGCTGACCAGGGGGAGACGGTCGATGATGGGGATGATCAGCTGCAGGCCAGGTTCTCTGACTCCACTGACCCTGCCGAGCCGGAAGAGCACGCCCTTTTCGTATTGGCGGACGATCCGGATGGACATTTTCGCAACGATGAGCACGAGAATGCCGACGATGATGAGAACGATAATGGTGGTGGGGTCCATCAGGATCCCCTCCTGGTCCTTTTTGAGCAGGACTGGCCGGCGCCGAGTTGGCGCCGTGACTGGGGTCCTAGTTCGATTGTCCCACCAAAGAGCGGAAAAGAGTCCTGAGCGGGATCGGTGAACTTCGGCAGGGACGGAGGGAAGCCGACGCCCTGTGACCTCCGATACGAGACCTCCACCGGTCCTCCCGTCACTTCCAGGCCCCTGGCTCCCTGGCTCCCGGCAGACTGCGGGACCGGGACCGCGCGCCGTGGGCTGCCGGGATCAAAAAGAAACGTGTGGCGGTGGGTATGAGCAACGGGCGCTGCGTGGTTTGATGTGGGCATGACTGGTACGGGGTCAGAGGCGTGGCACGAAGACGAACCGCACCGTGCGGATGTGGCCGCACGGCTGAACTGGTTGCGGGCCGGCATTCTGGGAGCAAACGACGGCATCGTATCGGTGGCCGCGATCGTCGTGGGGGTCGCTGGAGCAACGGCCGGCACCGGCGCTGTCCTGACGGCGGGCGTCGCTGCCCTGGTCGGCGGGGCAGTGTCGATGGCACTGGGAGAGTACGTTTCGGTCAGCAGCCAGCGTGACAGCCAGAGGGCTCTTATCGCTAAGGAACGTGCGGAGCTGGCCGAACAGCCCGAGGAAGAGCTCGCTGAGCTCACGGCCCTCTATGAGCAGAAGGGCCTGACGGCCGACACGGCGCGCCGTGTGGCTGAGGAACTCACGGGCCAGGACGTGCTGGCGGCCCATCTGTCAGCGGAATTGAATATCGACGAAAACGAGATCGTCAGCCCCTGGCATGCGGCGTTCGCCTCTGCAGTGAGCTTCGCGATCGGCGCTGTCCTGCCCCTGGTTGGGATACTCCTGCCTCCCGCGGCCTGGCGGGTTCCCGTGACGTTTGTTGTGGTCCTTGTGGCTCTTGCAGTGACCGGGGCCCTGGGCGCCCGGATCGGCGGGGGCTCGAAGAGGCGGGCCGGGCTGCGGGTTGTTATCGGCGGAGCCCTGGCTCTGGCTTTCACGTTTCTCGTGGGCCGGCTGCTAGGCGCGTCCGGCGTTGCCTGAGAAACGACCGGTCTTTGCCTGGCTGACCGAGCCGGTGAGCACCAACTGCTCACCCACGGACGGTTGGGAAGCCCAAGGATTTCGACCGTGACGTTCAGCAGCACAAACGGGAGGCAAGATGAACGTTCTCAGGGACGGAAACACCGGACGGGTGGGGGAGCCGTGATGGTTGTTTTAGTTGTTGCCGGGCCGCCGCTGATGGTTCTGGGGAGCTTCGCGGGACGGGACATTCCCGGTTGGTGGGAGTGGACGTGCTTTGCGTCCCTTTTGTACTGGGGACCGTTTTTGCCGTCTACCGGTTGACTATGAACCGCGGCGAATAGACCTGTGGAAGTACCGTCTGGAGGAATTCCATCAGTGGATGGTAAGGGATACACCACCAGATGCTCCCTTTGCAGCATCCCTTACGAAATGCCGCCCCTCGGCTGGGCCAGGAACATGGGAATGGACTGGCCACGAGTCAAATGGAAGTCAGCGCCAGCACCAATTGGTTGAGGACGCCGATTGGGCCGACGTTGCGCACTTGTGGAACTGCTGATGGCCTGGGGTCTCGGGCGCAGGGTTTCCTTTGTTCTTAGAGGAAGGGCCGGAAGGGGATCAGGACGATTTCCCGGCAGCGTGCCACGGTGTAGCGTTGCTGCCATTCGTCCAAGGCCAGTATCCGGCAGTTGGTGCTGTCCGTGCCGAATATTTTCCGCATGTCAGTTGCGAAGCCGGTGTCGTTAATTGCCAGGTTGATTTCGTAGTTGCCCCTTAGGCTCAGCCTGTCGATGTTGCGGTGCCTACGGTGGACCAGTTGCCATCGATTGTTGCCGTGTTGGCGTGGATCAGGGCGTTGCGGTACAGCAGGATGGTTATTCCGTCCTGGAACAGCGATGTATAGAACCCGCGTGAAAGCCAGTCAGCGAGGACGTGGTTTGAATCCTCCGGGAGGATCAGCCGGCCGTCCACGCCCCGGCGGCTTGCCGCCAGCAACGCCCGCAGAATCTGTTGGTCCGGGATGAAATAGGCCATGGTGATGTAAATGTGGTCCTGGGCGCGGCTGATGGCGTCCAGATACACTCCGCGGATCGGGTACGCAAGATCATTGCCCTGGCCCTGGGCAGCGTTACGCTGTCCTGGCTCCTGGTGCAAACGCTCTTCACGCTGCGGTACGCGACCATTTACTACAGGGAAAGCGATGGCGTGGACTTCAACGAGAAAAAACCGCCGCGGTACATGGATTTTGCCTACCTGTCCTTCACCATCGGCATGACGTTCCAGGTCTCGGACACGAACCTTACAACGGACGCCATCCGCTACACGGCGCTCCGCCAGGCACTGCTCTCCTACCTTCTGGGTGCCATCGTGCTCGCAACGGTCATCAACCTTGTCTCCGGACTCGTTCACTGACCCCAATTGTCTGTAAGGGGATCCTTGGATTCTTGCGGTGATTGCAACACTTAGCGGATGGGTGTTGTTTTGGCGGGGTATTCAATTCATTTGAGGCCTGATCTCTTGCAGGTTTTTTGGGCCGGGATGCGGGCGGATGATTTCATCACCGAAGCCGTGGCTCCGATCAATACGAGCCGGCGTACCTGGCGCAGGGTCTTGCATGAGGCCGGTGGTGTCAGGCCCCGGCGGGGCCGTGATCTGAAGGGCCGGTGCCTGACGTTCGCCCAGGTCAAGGAGATCGCAATACTGCGTGCCCGGGGCAATCTCTGCGGCAGATCGGAGTCGTGGTCTGCAGAGCGGCCTCCACGGTTTCCAGGGAGTTGCGGCGTAACTTGGTGGCAGGGAGGCCCTACCGGGTGACTTCAGCGCATTCACTGGCCTATGAACGGGCCTCGCGACCGAAACCAGCGAAACTGCACACGAACACGGTGCTGCGGGCGGAGGTGGAAGCGGACCTGAGAAAGAAGTACTCACCCGGGCAGATCGCAGGACGACTCCGGGTTGAGTTCCGAGATGAGCCGGGGATGAGGGTGTCACCTGAGACGATCTACCAGTCCCTTCACGTGCAGTCCCGTACTCGTCCATAGTTATGAGACAGGTGAGAGGGTTGTCGTCGGTAGTTTATTAGTGTGACGCCAACGGAATTAAAACACTTTCTCGGTCCGGATAGCCTAGCGTCTTGAAAAACAAAAGGGTTTCTGAGACAGCAGCCGCGCGAGGGGTGGTGCTGTTTGACCGTGGGATCACTCAGCTCGCAGTATCTCGTTAAGGCGCCTCAGGGTGAGCTGTCTCAGCAGACTAGTTGGGGTGTTTTTAAGGCCATGATGGTGTGGTTGAGGCCGGTAGGGTATCCGAGTCGGGCGTACGATCACGTTATGAGTGCGGCAGCCGGAGCCGGTTATAACAATGGTCTAGGGACTACTTGAAGGAGACACGATGTTCACGAAAAAGGGTGACGCGGCCGTCCTCGCTAAACTCGGTGAAGCCCCCGCGCATTACCGCGAGATAGGAGAACGCCTCCATAGCATCATCCGGGAGGCCGGGCCGTCGTTGGAACCGATCGTCCGCTGGGGGCTACCTTTCTACGTGAAGGACGGAAAGGACGTCTGCTACATCAAACCGGATAAGGACTTTATCGCGTTCGGCTTCGGTGAGGTTGTGAACCCTGCCTTCGAGGAAGGCGTACACATGCACCCGGTTGCCTGGAACATCACCTCGCTGGATGCCGCGACCGAGGCAAAGATCCGCAGCCTTGTCGAGAAAGCGGTTGCCTGACCCGAACGCGTTCAGGATGTGGTTGTTTGCCGTGCCCAACGCGAAACAGTTCCCGGCATTTGAAACCCTAATGCGCGTCGAATGACTGCTCCTTCCTGTCGTGGCCGCAGCGCGGGGGTGGTGTTCCCGCGCAGCTCCGGCTCCTCGGTCGCTGATCCGGAGTGTCTTGGTGGTACTGGGCACCCGCACCACGTCTTTTCACTGGGAAGGTGATCGGTGAACCGGCTGCTTTTGCGGACGTCGAAGGCAGCGACCTTCGGTTGGCTCTTCGGATTGAAACGGTTGAGCACCCCCATGAGGACCTGAAAGCGGTGATGGCCACCAGGGCAGGGATCGATGTCGCCTGCGGGGTGGTCATGGTCCTGAACGGTTGCTTACACAATAGGAAGGAACGTGCTTACTATGGGCGAACGTGAGTGTTACCGTGGGCCCGTCAGCAGTTGTTCGATCCTGGAGGCGACGATGACGGCTGATAGTCGTGAACAAGTTCCCGCCAAGAGCGGGGAGGCCGGTGCCGATGGTTTGGGGCGGGATGGCCTCGTTCCGGACCCGGCAAGGGGTGCGGGCATGGAGCTGAACTCTTTCGAGCCGGAGGAAGAGCCCGAAGCCGTCGCCCAAGGCACAGAGGACATGGGGGACAGCTCTGCGGAGCCCTCCGTTGCGGGCCGATAGAAAGCCGATAGAAATATGTCCGGGTGCGACGGACTCCTTGTTGAAGGCTGTGCGTTAGTGGTCGTATCCCTTTCTGGAACGATGGACACAACGGGCAGAACGAGGCGGGCGATGTCCGGGCATAGCGCGTACGAGGACTGACCATAGGTGGCACGGTGTTCAAGGGGAGCGGGTCATGGAGAATGAATTAGACGGCGTACCCGCCCGCGAGGTTATTGAGCGGGTCGTGGTCAGGGAACGGGGTTCAGCGGAGACCCCGGTGATAGCATCCGGGCACCGGCGGAGGGTCAATCCCTTCGTCGTTGTCCTGTGGTTTTTAGCCGCGATCCTGGGCTCGGTTGGCTGCGTAGGTGCTTACGGATCCATGGCCTACTCATCTTTTGCTGGCTACTCCAGCGCTTTCCAGCAGGAACTTCCACCGCCGTGGTACTTCTATCTCGGACAGTTCACTCCGTTCTTCCTCACGGGTGCAGCGTTGGCGGTGGTGACTGCGCTGACGCTCCACGCTTTGATCTGGGAGGCGCGGCATCGGTCTCACAGCCTTGCCCAAGACACGCCGTCGGAGGAAAGATCCTGATTACCACCGAGTTCAATTGAGCTCGGGCGCGGGGCAGCCGCTCCGGGTACAGGACCGAAGCGGCCAGTGTTGACGGGGGAGCGGCTGCCCCGACTGCGTTCCAAGTGATCAGGAGCTGGCCCGGGACCGGTATGCACAGGAGCTTCGCCGCCGGCGCGTTTCAGTAAAAGCACTGGAAGTGGGCGGGCTTCACCTCGATCAGAATGGGCAGCGCCAGCTGGACGGGGGTGTTGCCGACGGGCTCCTCGAGCAGTTCGTTGATCGAGCTCTGCCCTTGAAGTTCCCCGAACGCGTCCCTTTCCATGCTTGAACCCGAGACACGACCTGGCAGCGTCGGGTCCAGAGACACGCGGGGCGGGCTTGAGGGGTGTCACCCATCGGTCTGTGGCCGCTCGGGCTGGCGTGAACCATACGCTTGTCACGCACCACTTCGGTTCCCTGGAAGGACTTTTGACTGCCAACATGAGTGGGCCGTTCAGCGTTCCATGCAGGAGACCGGTCTGGCCGGTATCGCGGACTTCGATGAAGGATTCGCTGACTCGCTCATAACTACGGTGTCGGCTGAACCTGAACTGCAGCTGTTCCAGTTCGAGATGCTCCTGGAGTCCAGGCGAAACCCCAAGACCCTGTCGATGGTGGAAGGGCTGTACGAGACCTACGTGGGAACCGTCGAAGAGGCATTGAGCCAACGGGGACTTGATACCACGGGCGGAGCCTCCTTGGCGATCTTCGCCGCCCTGGATGGCCTGATGCTCCAGTTCCTGACTATCACCAACCCCACGAAAATCAGGTCGGCCGTCATCCAGGTGGGAAAGCTGGTATCCGGACTCCCGAAGTCCAGCGACACCGCCGGACGAAGCGCGGCGCAAGGGCCTCGGTGAGATATCCATGGCGGTGCATGGGCCATGTTTCTCAGACAGGGGATCTGCCGTCCGGTCATGGTAGGCGACGGCCGAGAACCTCCGCATCAGTCATCAGCAGGTCGAGGGCAGCCTGCCCCTGAGCACGGTCCTTGCATCGAGCCGTGGGGCGTCGGGGCCAAAGGCAGCTCTACTGACGGCGCCTTTGACCTTTTCGCCCCAGTTCCCGGCATCCTCGAATTACGCCTACCCGCCGGATGGGATCTTTTCATCGCTTCGGCCAGCCCTGCCGTGCTGGAGTTGGAACGCGCTGGTAACGAGGGCAAAGTGACTGAATGCCTGCGGGGTGTTGCCCAGTTGCCGGCCGCCTTGGACGTCCCATTCCTCACTGAGCAGTCCGACGTCGTTGCGTAGCGCGAGAAGCCGTTCGAAGAGTCTTGTGGCCTCGGCTCGGCGGCCGGCCCCGAGGAGCGCGTCGACGAGCCAGAAGGAACAGGCCAGGAACACGCCCTCGCCGCCGGGCAGCCCGTCGTCGCTGTGTTCAGTCCTATACCGCAGAACGAACCCGTCCTCCGTCAGTTCACGCTGGATCGCATCAATAGTGCCCAGAACGCGGGGGTCGTCCGGCGGCAGGAAACCGACGCGGGGGATCAAGAGTAGGCTCGCGTCCAGTCCCGTGCTCCCGTAGGACTGGACGAAAGAGTTCATCTCCGTGTTGAAGCCGTGTTCCATAACGTCCGCGTGAATGGCGTCACGGAGCTCCTCCCACCTGTCCGCCGGTCCAGGGAGGTGGAACTGGCGCACCCCTTTGATCATGCGGTCCACTGCCACCCATGCCATCACCTTGGAATGGGTGAAATGCCGGCGCGGACCGCGTATCTCCCAGAGCCCGTTGTCGGGCTCCTGCCAGGCGCCTTCAAGGTGGTCCATGAGTGCGATCTGGATGTCCCAGGAGTTGTCCGCATCGTGTTGTAGCCCGAGCGCGTTGCGTGTGAGGGAAAGACCATCCAGGACTTCACCCCAAACGTCCAACTGGAGTTGGTCAGCGGCCGCGTTGCCGGTCCGGACCGGAGTCGATTTTTCGTACCCGGCCAGCCACGGCAATTCTGCTTCGGGAAGCCGGCGCCGGCCGTCGATGGAGTACATGATCTGCAGGTCTGCAGGGTCACCCGCGACGGCGCGCAACAGCCATTGCCGCCACGCCTTTGCTTCGTCCGTGTACCCGGCGGTGATGAGGGATTGGAGTGTCAGCGTCGCATCCCGCAGCCAGCAGTACCGATAGTCCCAGTTGCGCGGGCCGCCGGGCTGCTCCGGTAGCGACGTCGTCGCGGCCGCAACGATCCCGCCGGTCGGGGCGAAGGTCAGTGCTTTCAGCGTGATCAGTGAACGCTGGACGGCATCACGGTAGGGCCCGGTGGCGAGACTGCGGGCAGACCACTGCTCCCAGTAAGACACCGTCCTGGACAGGGCCTCCTCGGCGTCCGCCGACCGCGGAGCCCGAAGGTGGCTTGGCGCCCAGGTCAGCACAAAGGGAATGCGCTCACCCTCCGTGATGGTGAATTCGCTGACCGTGCGCAAGTGTTGGCCGTGCATGGGAACCGGTGAGGACATAGTGACAGAGTCCGGGCCAGCAACGGCGTGGATTCCCTTTTTGGTCCGCCGCACCCAGGGGACAACGCGCCCGTAGTCGAAACGCAACGCCAGTTCACCCCGCATGTCCACCGTTCCGCTGACGCCCTCCACGATCCTTATGATGTCGGCGGCCTCGTCACGCGGGGGCATGAAGTCGATCACCCGGACCCGGCCGCTCGCCGTCTCCCAATCGGTCTCAAGCACGAGCGTGTCCGGACGGTACTGCCGCCGGGTGCACGTGCCCCCGGCGGTAGGGGCAAGCAGCCAGCGGCCCGCCTCGGGGGTGTCAAGCAGCGCCGCGAAGCAGGCCGGTGAGTCGAAGTGCGGCAGGCAGAGCCAGTCGATGGAGCCGTCCGTTCCGATCAGGGCAGCTGTGTGAAGGTCACCGACGATTGCGTAGTCTTCGATGCGTGTCACGTCAGTTGCCCTTCACTTCGAGGACGACTTTTACGTCCGTGTCCTGCCGGCGGAACGCGTCTTGGAAGTCGGTGAGTGGCACCCGGCGGGTGATGAGGCGCTGCAGCCATCCGCTGTCTGCCTTCTCCAGGGCAGCCGCCGCGGCTTCGTAGTGGCTGCGGTTGGCGTTGACGCTGCCGAATACGGATTCGTTGCCCAGCACTAGGGCCCGGTTGAGGGCACCGACGTCCACCTGTTCAGTTTTGCCGGTCGAAGACACACCCGTCAGGCACGTTACGGAATCCAGAGCCCGGCAGGTGACCGATTCCATCACCACGGAGGCGACGCCGGTGCATTCGACCAAGACATCGGCTTTGATCCCTGACGCGGTGAGGCTCTCTGAGTGGTACGTCGCCCCGAGATCCCGGACCAGTTCGGGTTTCGGACCGGATGTCATCCTGTCGAAGACGTGGACGTCAAGATCGCGCTGCACGCCCAGCAGTGCGGCGAGCAGGCCCACCGGGCCCGCTCCTGTGACGACCGCCGTCTTAGGCTGGAAAAAAGCGCGGGAGCCGATCGCGTCGATGTGCTGCCACGCCTTGGCGACGATCGTGGTCGGCTCCAGCAGGACTCCGACGTTGGTCAGTGATGGGCTGAGCCGGACCAGCGCGTCGGGATCGGCGCGATAGCGGTCACGGGCAAATCCATGCAGACCTTTGATCCCGTGCTCCGTGTAGCGGCCGTTACGACACATATCCCACTGGCCGGCGGCGCAGGCCGGGCACGGGACGGGGTCCGGCCGCCGGACGATACACACGACCAGATCACCTCTGCTGAACCCTGAGGCCTCCGGAGCCTCAAGGACCCGCCCGAGGTTTTCGTGCCCCAGGACAAGGAAGGGCGATCCCTCGGGCGCCTCTCCGTACTCTCCGGCGATGATTTCCAGATCCGTGCCGCAAAGCCCGACTTCCAGGGTCTCGATCAGGACCTGCCCGTCAGCTTGTCCTGGCTCGGCAACATCCCTCAATTCCAAAGAATCCTTGTTCTCGGGAACAACAGTCAAAGCTCTCAAGGTTTCCTCCGCACTCGATTGCCGCCCAGCGGCGGCCCAGCCAACGGTTGACGTCACACGAATAGCCCGCATTGCCAACCTAACAGCAAGGCCTAGGAAGGAACCCACGATAGGGCCGGGCACTGCCCCGGAGAGACGCATAACGCCGGACGAGTTTGTCCGCACGGGGCCTCTGCGTGTCAACCTGATCTCCAGGCCGTTTCCGCTAGTTTGGTGGCGTGGACACCGCGGCCAGGCAGCTTGAGGGGCAGAAGTCGATCAACGACCTCTACCCACCGGATTTGATCGCTGTGAGTAGGGCCGTCCCGTCGGGGCTACCGAGTCCGGTACAGGGGTCCCAGCCGGAGGCCGCCTGATAAGTGCCAGGTACCGGACCAACAACATCCCCTACGTGAACTCTGCATCCATGTCCGTAGAAGAAATATGCGCCACCGTCGTCCAACGCATGCAACTACACCACTGATCAACAGCCACCGACTTAGCTCAACAGTCACCGACTTAGCGATCGTTGAGGAGGGGGACCTGAGGAGGCCTGTTCCTCGAATCGATTATCAATCGATTCATCAAATGAATCAGTATGACAAAACCGCAGCTCACAGGTGCTTCTCGTAACGGCATGCACGGAGTGCCTCAAGGAGGCTGGACCGCTGATGGATGATGGATCCTGAGCGTATAAAATCGCAGGTCAGGGCTTCCAAAGGAATTGGTAATGGGAGGGGACGGGCGGTGAAGGCTCCTCGACTCCTGAAGGAGGGAAGAACGTACGATGCGCACTGCTACTCGGAACGCGCCGGCGCGCCGCACCGCCAGCGTCGGCTTTGCCTTCATTGGTGTTCTGGTCATTGCAGTCAACCTTCGGGTCTCATTTGTCAGCGTGGGACCGGTCCTCGCGAACATCAGCAGTGACCTGGGCCTGTCCAGCCCGGCAGCAGGATTCCTGACAGGTCTTCCGCTCATTGCTTTCGCCGTCTTCTCGCCCGTGGCGCCCCGTTTCGCTTCCCGCCTGGGTCTGGACCGCGCGCTATGGATGTCACTGTTGATCCTCGCCTTGAGCATCGTGCTCCGCTCCCTACCCGTGCCCGGCTTCATTTGGGCCGGCACAGCACTGATCGGCTTGGCTATCGCGTTTCTCAATGTTCTCGTCCCCTCGCTCGTGAAGCGTGATTTTCCGACGAGGGTCAGCCGGGTCACTGGGTTCTATACGGCCACGCAGGCCGCCTTTGCCGCTGTGGGGGCCGCCGTCGTCGTTCCCGTTGCACAGACGTCGCCGGAAGGGTGGCGGCTTGCCCTCGGGGTTTGGGTGGGTCTGGCCCTCATCGCCTTGGCCGTGCTCATGCCGTGGCTGCGCCGGCACGGGATAAGCACCACGCATGGCACCGCGAGGGACCCCGCCTCCTACCGGTCGCCCTGGGCCTCCGCCTTAGGCTGGCAGGTGACGATCTTCATGGGACTGCAATCGGTCGCCTTTTACGTCCTCATGGCATGGCTTCCCACGATCGAACAAAGCCGCGGTGTCCCCGCTGCCACCGCTGGCATCCACCTTTCCGTTTTTCTGCTCATCAGCGTCTTTGCCAGCCTTGCCACAGGGGGAATCCTTCACCGGGGTTCGGACCAGCGGCTCGTATCCTTCACCAGTGCCGCGCTCACGTTCGTAACGTTTCTCGGGCTCGCACTCGCGCCGGACCTCATATTGCTGTGGGTCCTACTGGGGGCAATCGGGTGCGGAAGCCTCATTGTCATCGCCCTGTCTCTCTTCAGCCTGCGAACCGTGAACTACCCTCAGGCAGCGTCGCTATCGGGCATGGCGCAATCCGTGGGCTACGCACTAGGTGCAGCGGGCCCAGTCATCTTCGGTGGTCTTCGCGACCTAGGCGGAGACTGGGCACTTCCGCTGCTCTTCACCGCGGCCATTATGGCGGTCCTCGCCGTGACGGGGGTACTCGCCGGACGTAACTCGGTGATCAGCAGCTAAGCAGGATTCCATGCGGCATCAGTCGGGAGGGAGGCGACCAGGTTTTCACGCGGTCGTGGATTTCATCGCGGATGGCACGGACGGTCTCGAACGTCTAGACGACGGGTGGTGAGTTGCCAGTCTTGCTGGCCTCTGCCGGGGTATATCGGGCGGGAGTCACCGCAACCTATGGTGATGACCACGTCGCAGGCGGGGACGACGTCGTCGGTGAGGGGCTTGGGGTATTCCATGCCGCGGCCATCTGGGACCGGCCTGCGTCCTGCACGCAAACAAACAACACTTCCGCGACTTCGGAGGCGAGGGAGCCTTGTGACTTGGCCAGCGGTGTAGGGCGTTAAAGGCGTAGCCTTGGACGGTTTCTGCGGCGAAGATCCCCGCATAACGCCCGGCGAGCCGGCCACTGATGCAATGGAGTACTTCGGTGATGTCGCGCGAACCCAGCGTCCTTTCCCGGTCTTCGGTCTTGACACTGCCCCAATGTTTGGGTTTGGATGACTGGCCTTTAGTTGTCAGTGCCGGAGCGGCCGTGCGCGAGCCCACTCGGGAAGCCCACGAATGCCGGTTCCGGCGCGGCGCAACACCCCGACTCAAGCTCTTGCGACGCAGTGGCGGCTGCGGCGGGGACGTCGCAGCTGGTGCCGACGTTGGCGGAGCAAACCCCTGTTTCGGGCAGTTCAAGGTGGACGGTGTCCGCGGATGCCTGGTCGCCCGCGAGGGCTGCGGCGACGGAGCGGACCTGTTCGTAGCCGGTAGCGAGCAGGAAGGTCGGGGCCCGGCCGTAGGACTTCATTCCGACGATGTAGAAGTCCTTTTCGGGGTGGGCCAGAACCTTCGCACCGTGCGCGGGGACGGTGCCGCAGGAGTGGAATTCAGGGTCGATCAGCGGGCCGAGTTCGGTGGGGGCTTCAACGGCGGGGTCCAGGTTCAGGCGCAGTTCGCGCAGGATCTCCAGGTCCGGGCGGAAGCCGGTGCAGGGGACGATGACGTCGGCGTCGATGGTTCGTCCATCGACGGATTCGACGCTCAGGTGCGAGTCGAGGTTTCTCAGGGCGGCGATCCCGAAGCCGGTGTGCAGTTCGATGGTGCCGGCTTCGACCAAGCGGCGAAGGCGGGAGCCGAGCTGGCCTCGCGCAGGGAGCCCGTCGGCGTCCCCGCCGCCGTAAACTTTCTCGGCTGAGTTGCCGCGGACGGCCCACAGGATACGGGTGTCGGGCTCTTCCTTGGCCAGGTCTGCGAGATTGATCAGGGTGTTCGCGGCCGAGTGCCCGGCTCCGACAACCAGGGCGCGGCGGCCGGCGAAGGCGCCCCGGTCCCGGCCAACAACATCGGGCAGGGGCGAGGAAATCCTGTCAACGGCAGTGGTCTCGCCGATGGCGGGCAGGCCGGAGGTTCCCAGCGGGTTGCGGGTGGACCAGGTGCCGGAGGCGTCGATAACGGCGGCCACGGTGTGGTCCCTCGTCTCACCGCCGTCGTGCTCGACGCGGACAACAAAGGCTGTGGCGTCGCGGTCGCGGACGTGGGTTTTGTCCATGCCCTGCCGGGTCACGGCGATGACTCGGGCACCGGTCTGGAGCCGGGAAGAAATCTCGGACGTTGAGGCCAGCGGGGTGAGGTAGTTGTCGATGAGTTCGCCACCGTAAGGCAATGCGGTGGGGCGCGGTGATTCCCAGCCGGTGGGTTCGAGCAAGCGGACGGCGGCGTCGTCCAGATTGAACCGCCATGGGGAGAACAGCCGGATGTGGCGCCATTGTTCGATGGCTGCGCCGGAGGTTGGGCCGGCTTCGAAAATCACGGGTTCGAGTCCGCGTTCGAGCAGGTGGGCCGCAGTGGCCAGCCCTACCGGGCCTGCGCCGATCACTGCGATGGGAAGGTTTTTCACTGAATCCATGCTGTCCTCTTGTTTCATCCGTTGGTGTGCGGGTCGGGCGGGGTGCCTGCCGGTCCTTATGGGGCCGGCTGGCCGGGGCGTCGCTGTTCAGCAGCAGTCCAGATCGTCCTCGTCGCAGCAGCCCGTGTCGATGCAGCATCCGGTGTCCATCCAGTTCACCCCCTCCCGTTTCGAGTGGTTAGGCGTGGGTTGGTTCTTCGACCAGGGCCGTGGCGATGCTGTCCGCATCCTCCAGCGCGGCGAGGAACCGTTCCGCGTCCAGCGCGGCCGCGCAGCCCGTTCCGGCCGCGGTGATGGCCTGGCGGTAGCGGTGGTCGACGGCGTCTCCGCAGGCGAAAACGCCGCTGAGGT